>JBBRID010000005.1:0-25475 GCA_038221635.1 Burkholderiales bacterium | reverse complement strand
GAATCTGAAATCGGGCCAGCTCGATTTCATCGAACGTGTCGCCTCGAGCGACATGGAGAAGATCAGGGCCGAGAAGAAGCTGAAGACCTCGCAGATCACCGAGATCGGCTACCAGGGCATCACCATCAACATCGGCAAGAGCGACAGGGCCAAGCAGAATGCGCTCGGCCGCGATCCACGGGTCCGCGAAGCGTTCGAGCTGTCGCTCGATCGGCAGGGTCTGGCGCAGGTGGTGATGGACAACGAGGCGACCGTCGGCAACCAATGGGTCGCGCCGACCAACAGCTACTACATCAAGAGCCTGCCGGTTCCCAAGCGCGACATCGCCAAGGCCAAGGCGTTGCTGAAGGCCGCGGGCGAGCCACACCCCAGCTTCACACTGGTGGCGCCGACCACATCGGACGCGCAACGGCTGGCGCTGGTGGTGCAGGCAATGACGCGCGAAGCCGGCTTCGACGTGAAGATCCAGGCGACCGAATTCGCTACGTCGCTGAACATGGCCGACAAGGGCGATTTCGATGCCTATGTACTGGCATGGAGCGGGCGCGCCGATCCGGACGGCAACCTGTTCAGCTTCCACGGTTGCAAACAGCCGTTGAATTACTCAGGCTATTGCAGCGCCGAGACCGACGAGTTGCTGAAGCTGTCGCGTACCCAGCGCGAACCGGCCGAGCGCAAGAAGACCTTCGAGAAAATCGCCGCCCAGGTGCTGGCCGAGCGGCCGGTGATCTACCTGTACCACCGCAACTGGTTGTGGGCCTACACCCCCAAGCTGAGCGGCGTGCGCAACATTCCCGACGGTCTGCTGCGCGTCACGGGTCTGAAATTGGCACCGTGAACGTTGACCCGCGGACCAGCGATTGGTCTGCACGTCCCGGCCCATTTGCGAAGCACCACTGATGCTCGAGTTTCTCGTCAAGCGCCTGGCCACCATCATCCCGACATTGATTTTCGTGTCGATGCTGATCTTCGGGCTGCAGCAACTGCTGCCCGGCGATCCGGCCAAGGTGCTGGCCGGCGAGGAGCAGGATCCCACCGTCATCGCCTACCTGCGGACCAAGCTGCACCTGGACGAGCCGCTGCCGGTGCGTTATGCCTACTGGGTGGGCGGCATCTTCAAAGGCGACCTCGGCGATTCGGTCCGGACCCAACAGCCGGTGCTCGATCTGATCGTGCAGAAGCTGCCGGTGACGGTTGAACTGGCGCTGCTGGCGATGCTGGTTGCGCTGCTGATCGGCATCCCGTCGGGGATCGTGTCGGCAATCGGTCGCGGCACGTGGTGGGATCACGCGGCCAACATCTTTGCGCTGTGGGGTTTGTCGACGCCGAATTTCTGGCTCGGCATCCTGATGATTTTGCTGTTTTCGGTCCAGCTCGGCTGGCTGCCTGCGTCGGGTTATGTCAGCCCGTTCGAAGACCTCGGTGCCAATCTGGCGTCGATGGTGATGCCGGCATTCGTGCTCGGCACCGGCATTGCTGCGGTGTTGATGCGCCACACCCGCAGCGCGATGCTGCAGGTGATGTCGTCGGACTATGTGAGAACCGCGCGTGCCAAGGGCCTGTCGGAGCGCACGGTGGTGCTGAAGCACGCGCTGCGCAATGCGCTGACGCCGATCATCACGCTGGGCGCACTCGAACTAGGTGCGCTGCTGTCCGGCGCGGTGCTGACCGAGCAAGTATTCACAATCCCCGGCTTCGGCAAGTTGATCGTCGATTCGGTCTTCAACCGTGACTATTCGGTGGTGCAGGGCGTCGTGCTGGTCACCGCCACCGCCTATATCGTGCTCAATCTGCTGGCCGATCTGGCCTACTTTCTGGTCAACCCCCGATTGCGGGGCTAACGATGAACGCGCCTGTGTCTGCAACTGCCATCCTGCCTGCGGCGCCGCTCGACGAAGCCGGCCCGTGGCGGCGCGCCTTGCGTCGATTGCTGCGCCGCCGCCTGGCGATGTTCGGCCTGATGGTCGTGCTGGCGTTCGTCGCTTTGGCCGTGTTCGCCCCCTGGATTGCGCCGCAGGATCCGATCGCCACCAGTTGGAGCGCAATCCGCAAGGCGCCGAGCGCCGAGCACTGGTTCGGCACCGACGAGATCGGCCGCGATGTGTTATCGCGGGTGATCTGGGGCACGCGGGCGTCTCTGCTGGCCGGTGTCGTGTCGGTGGGCATCTCGCTGTTGCTCGGTGTGCCACTGGGGTTGGCGGCCGGCTTTCTTGGTGGCTACGTGGACGGCTTGATCTCACGCGTCACCGATGCCTTTCTGGCCTGTCCGTTCCTGATCCTGGCGATTGCGCTGGCGGCGTTTCTCGGGCCCAGCCTGATCAATGCCATGATCGCCATCGGCATCTCGGCGACTCCGATCTTCGTTCGCCTGACCCGCGCCCAGGTGCTCAACGTGACGGTCGAAGACTACATCGAGGCCGCCCGCGCCGTTGGCAATCCGCCGCTGCGGATCGCGATGCGTCACGTGTTGCCCAACATCACTGCGCCGGTGATCGTGCAGTCGACGCTGGCAATTGCTGCCGCGGTGATCGCGGAGGCCAGCCTGTCGTTTCTCGGCCTCGGGCAGCAACCGCCCGCACCGAGCTGGGGCAGTATGCTCAACACCGCGAAAAACTACGTCGACAATGCGCCCTGGATGGCGATCTGGCCCGGTCTGTCGATCTTCCTGCTGGTGCTGTCGTTCAATCTGCTCGGCGACGGCTTGCGGGATGCACTCGACCCCCGCCAGCACTGAGCCTGGCCTTCCTCCAATTTGAATGAAAGAACCGTGATGAGCTTCGACTGGACCAACCCGTATCCGACCGTGCGCAGCCCCCTGATGTCGCGCAATGTGGTCGCGACCTCGCACCCGCTGTCGTCGCAGGCCGGCCTGCGCATGTTGTTGAAGGGCGGCAATGCGGTCGATGCCGCAATCGCCGCTGCCGCTGCGCTGACCATCGTCGAGCCGATTTCCAACGGCCTGGGCAGCGACAATTTCGCGATTCTCTGGGACGGCAAGGCGCTGCACGGCCTCAATTCGTCGGGGGTTGCACCGGCCACCTGGACGCCTGAGTATTTCCGCAAGAAGTATGGCAGCGACATCCCGATGCGCGGCTGGGATTCGGTGACGACACCGGGTGCCGTTGCCGGCTGGGTGGCCTTGTCGAAGAAGTTCGGCAGGCTGCCGTTCTCCGACCTGCTGGAGCCGGCGATCGAACTGGCCGAGCGTGGCCACGGCGTTGGCGTCATCGTTGCCGACAAATGGTCTCGCCAGGTTCCGTTGCTGAAGGATCAACCCGGATTTGCGCAGGCCTTCATGCCGCGCGGACGCTCGCCCGAGCCGGGTGAGCGCTTCATCTTCAAGCAGGCCGGTGCCACACTGCGCCGAATTGCGCTGACCGAAGGGGAGGCGTTTTATCGGGGCGACATTGCCGAGAAACTGGTCGCGCATTCAAAGGCCAACGGCGGCAGCATGAGCCTGTCCGACCTGGCCAACTACAAGGCCGAGTGGGTCGGCACCATAGCCAAGGACTTTGCTGGCCATACGCTGCACGAGATCCCGCCGAACGGCCAGGGCATCGCGGCACTGATGGCGTTGGGCATGCTCGACAAGCTCGATCTGGCCGGTTATCCGGTCGACAGCGTCGAGGGACAACACCTGCAGATCGAGGCGATGAAGCTGGCGTTCGCCGATACCTACCGCTGGGTGGCCGACTCGCGTGCGATGACCGAGGTGACTCCCGCCGATCTGTTGAGCGACGCCTATCTGGCCGACCGCGCCAAGCTGATCGATCCGCGCCGTGCCAATGATTTCAAGCATGGCACGCCGCCGAAGGGCGGCACGATCTACCTGACCGCGGCCGACGAGTCCGGCATGATGATCAGCCTGATCCAGTCGAATTACATGGGTTTCGGCAGCGGCATCGTAGATCCCGAAACCGGCATCAGCCTGCAGAACCGCGGCTATGGCTTCTCGCACGAGGTTGGGCATCCGAATATCGTCGCGCCGGGCAAGCGCCCGTTCCACACCATCATCCCGGGATTCCTGATGAAGGACGGCAAGCCGCAGATGAGTTTCGGCGTGATGGGCGGCAACATGCAGCCGCAAGGCCATTTGCAAACGCTGGTTCGGATGCTGGTTCACAAGCAACAACCGCAGGCAGCTTGCGATGCGCCGCGCTGGAAGGTCGGCACCGGGCTGTCGGTCGATTTCGAGCAGACCATGGATCCTGCCTTGCAGGAGGGTCTCAAAAAACTAGGCCATCGTTTCGAATTGACTTTGGACAGTTACATGGATTACGGCAGCGGGCAGTTCATCTGGCGCCTGTCGGACGACATGGAAGATGGTTATGTCTCGGCCAGCGATTCGCGTCGTGACGGGCAGGCCGTCGGCTACTGAGCCGGTCATCATGAGCCTTGACGCGACCCACCCGATGACTCACCCGATTGTGGGCACGAGTTCGCTCGCCGGAGCCATCGACCGGGCCGCCGGAACGATCGAAGCCGCGGTGATCGCCTGGCGGCGCGACCTGCACGAGCACCCTGAACTCGGCAACCGCGAGTTCCGCACGGCAGCCATCGTGGCCGATCATCTTCGGCAACTGGCGTTCGACGAGGTGCGAACCGGCGTCGCCCATACCGGCGTGGTTGGCCTGTTGAAGGGGGCGCTGCCGGGTCCAGTGGTCGCGTTGCGTGCCGACATGGACGGTCTGCCGGTGCGCGAACAGGTTGATCTTCCGTTTGCCAGCAAGGAGATCGGTGAGTGGAATGGCGAACCGGTGGGTGTCATGCATGCCTGCGGCCACGACTGCCATGTTGCGATCCTGCTGGGCGTGGCACAGATCCTGGCTGGATTGCGGTCGCAACTGCGTGGCAGCGTCAAGTTCATTTTCCAGCCGGCCGAAGAACTGCCGCCCGAAGGCGAGGATGGCGGGGCGAAGATGATGATTGCCGAAGGCGCGCTGGAGAACCCGACGCCGGGCGCGATCTTCGGTCTGCACGTCACGTCGCGGCTACCGACCGGTGTGCTCGGCTACCGGCCGGGCCCGACGATGGCGAGCAACGACCGGCTGAAGATCACCATCGAGGGCCGGCAGACTCATGGTGCAGCGCCGTGGGCGGGGATCGATCCGATCGTCACGGCTGCGCAGGTGGTGCTGGGGCTGCAGACCATCGTCAGCCGCACGCAGGATCTGACCCGCGAGCCGGCGGTGGTCACGATCGGTGCGATTCGTGGCGGCGTGCGCGAGAACATCATTCCCGACAGCGTCGAGATGCGCGGCACGATCCGCAGCTTCGACGAGGAGATGCGCGAGGATATCCACGAGCGGGTCACCACCTTGGCTGAAGCAGTGAGCCGGGGCTCGCGGGCGGGATGCCAGGTTTGCATCACGCGGAGTTATCCGGTCACCGTCAATGACCCGGCGCTGACCGCGGCGATGTTGCCGACAATGCAACGCGTTGCCGGCGACCGACTCGAACTGATTCCGAAGGTCACCGGCTCGGAAGATTTTTCGTTCTTCCAGCGGCTCATCCCGGGGCTGTTTTTTTTCATCGGCGTCACCGCTCCCGGTATCGACCCGAGAACCGCAGCGCCGAATCATTCGCCGCGTTTCGAGGTCGACGAGGCCGGTCTGCAGCTTGGCGTTCGTGCGCTGGCACACCTGGCATGCGACTGGCTAGAAGCCGCACCAGCGGGCGGGTGAACACCCACCGTAGAATTCGGCAGCATTCAATGCCAATGATCGCGACCTCCATGCCTTCCGCCTCGATCGGATTCGAAACCGCTTGCCAGGTCTGCAACTGCAGACTCGATAGCTTCGTTTGCGCGGCGATGGGGTGTGGGCGATGACTCGCAACATGTTGCGCTGGTTGGCGCGTGCTCTCATCGGCAGTCTGTTGTCGATGCAGATTGCGCTGGCGGCGCATGCCTGTATGGTTGGATTGGGGTTACCGGCTGCTGCGGGTGCGGAAATGACTGCCTCATCGGCGCGCGGCCTGCCGCAGGTCGATCAGCCGGCGTCACACGAAGTGGCCGCCGTTGGGGTGCAGCCGTGTCTTGAATCGGCCACTGACGAAGCCTCGTCCACGCTTTGCAGTGAACATTGCAAGCGCGGCCAGCAAAGCGACAAGGCGGCCAGTCTGGTTGTCCCGACGGCTTGGCTGACCGCGCGCTATGTGATCGCGCCAGCGCTCGTCCGGGCGCCGCTGCGGCGTCCCGCTGCGGATGCTGCGAGTGCGCTGGCCGCTGGCCAGCCGCCGCACGCCATCCTGCACTGCGTTCTGCGAACCTGAAGCGCCCGCCGATCTGGCGCTGACGACCGTGAGGTCGTGACAGCGCCTTGCGCGCGGCGCGTCTGTTCTGCGAGTCGATCTCGCATTGATCAGGGCGACCGGCAGATTCCGGATGCATTCAGAGGTGGTAATTCGATGTTCGATTCACAGAAACGACCGCTGCGGATGCGCTGTCGGGCGCGGCCATGCCGACAACTGTTGCTGGCCTGGGGGCTGCTATTTGCGCTGCAGGCGGGCCATGCGCAACCACTGCTGTCACTCGACGAGGCCTTGCTCGCCGCGCAGCAGCGCTCGCGGCAACTGCAGGCGCAGGAGGCAGCGGCTGCGGCCGCGCGCGAACGGGCGATTGCGGCTGCTCAGTTGCCGGATCCGGTCATCAAGGGCGGCATTGTCAATCTGCCGATCGACGGGGAAAAACGCTTCGCGGTGACCCGCGACTTCATGACAATGCGCAGCATCGGCGTGATGCAGGAGTTCACCCGCGAAGCCAAACTGAAAGCCCGTGCATCGCGTTTCGATCGGGCCGCCGAAGTGGCGCAGGCTGGGCGTACCGTGGCGCTGGCCAGGCTGCAGCAAGACACTGCATTGGCCTGGCTGGAACGGCTACACCTCGACCGTCTGGTGGAACTGTTGCGCCAGCAGCGCGACGAGTCTGTCCTGCAAGTCGATGCTGCCGAGGCGATCTACCGCGGCGGCAAAGGCTCACAGGGCGACATCTTTGCCGCGCGCACTGCCGTGGCACAACTCGACGATCGCATCGAGCAGGCCCTGCTCGACAGCGGTACCGCGCGCATCCGCCTGTTGCGCTGGATCGGTGAGGCGGCGAGCCGGCCGCTTGCCGAACCACGCGAGACCCTGCCACTGCGTTTTGACCCGTCCAGCCTCGATCTGCAGCTCGAGCGCCATCCGCAAATTATCTTGCTGTCGCGGCAGATCGACGCGGCCCGCGCCAACACCGAGCTGGCCCGGGCAAACACCGAACCAGACTGGAGCGTCGAACTGTCGTTCGGCCAGCGCGGGCCGTCTTTCTCCAACATGATGTCGCTGACCTTTGCGGTGCCGCTGCGCTGGGATCCGACGAACCGCCAGGATCGCGAGATTGCCGCCAGCGTGTCGGCGATGGATCAGGCGCAGGCCGAGCGCGACGAGGCGCTGCGTGAAATCAGCCTGACCACGCGCACCGGGCTGCTCGAGTTGCAGAGCAGCCGGGCTCGTTTGCAGATCGTCGATGTCACGCTGCTCCCGCTGGCCGGGCAACGAATCAGCGCCGCACTTGCCGACTACCGCGGCGGCAATGGGCCGCTGGCGGCTGTGCTGGAAGCGCGGCTGGCCTTGATCGACCGACAGATAGAGCGACAGCGCCTGGCCATTGCGGAAGCTGGCCAGTGGGCCCGCCTGAATTACCTGATTCCAGCCGACACCGATGTGCTGGCTGTGATGGAGCAATCGAAATGAAGACAGTGACCTTGCTGGCTGGCTTGTTGGCCGCCGGTGGATTGGCTGCAGGCGGATACGGCCTGTATACGCTTGGCATGGTGCGTGGCATGGACATGATGGGATCCACCGCGGCGCCGACCACCGGGGCGGCGGCAGCGCCGGCGGATGGCATGGCGCCGCTGCCGCAGGGCATCGCCCAGGGTGAGGATGCGACGCGCCGTCACATCGATCAAGGCATCAAGGCCGGCGATGTCGATCCGGACAACGGACACAAGGTCCTGTACTACCACGACCCGATGGTGCCAGGCAATCAATTCGACAAGCCGGCGAAGTCGCCGTTCATGGACATGATGCTGGTGCCGGTTTATGCCGGCGCCAGCGCGGCCGACGAAGGCAAGATTGTCGTCAGCCCGCGCATCCAGCAGAACCTGGGGGTGCGAACTGCCGAGGTCGTCGAAGCGGCACTGACGCCGCAGCTCAGTGCTGTCGGCAGCATCGCCTTCAACGAACGCGACCAGGCGGTGGTGCAGGCACGTGCGACCGGTTTTGTCGAGAAGCTGATGGTGCGGGCGACGCTCGATGCCGTGACCAGCGGCCAGCCGCTGGCCGAGTTGTACGTGCCGGCGTGGATTGCCGCGCAGGAAGAGTTTCTGGCGGTACGCAAAATGGTCGGTGCCGACCTCGCACCGCTGGTCGACGGCGCCCGCCAGCGCATGCGCCAGGCCGGCATGAGCGAGTCGCAGATCGAGGCGGTGGAACGCAGCGGGCGAACGCAGCCGCGCATCGTGGTCCACGCGCCGATCGGTGGGGTCATCACCGAGCTGATGGTGCGCGAAGGCATGACGGTGATGGCCGGTGCGACGCTGTTCCGCATCAATGGCTTGTCCACCGTCTGGGCCAACGCCGAAGTGCCCGAAAGCCAGGCTGCGCTGCTGCGCCCAGGCACCAAGGTGCAGGCGACCAGTCCAGCCACACCCGGTGTCACCTTCAGCGGCAAGGTGCAGGCCATCTTGCCGGAAGTGAGCACCACAACGCGCACGCTGAAGGCGCGGCTCGAGCTGGCCAATCGTGGTGGCCGGCTGGTGCCGGGCATGTTCGTGCAGATGACGTTCAGCAACCTGAACGCCGACCGCTCGCTGGTGGTGCCGACCGAAGCGGTGATCCAGACCGGGCAACGCACGGTGATCCTGCTGGCCGAGGAAAACGGCCGTTTCCGACCGGTCGATGTCGAGATCGGTATTGAAAGCGACGGCCGGACCGAGATCCGGCGTGGTCTGAAGGCGGGGCAACGTGTCGTCGTGTCGTCGCAATTCCTGATCGATTCGGAGGCGACGCTGAAAGGAGTCGAATCGCGCCTGAACAGCCTGCCGCCCCCGGTTGCCAAGGCTGAGCCGTCACACCGCGGTGAGGGTCGGATCGAGCAGGTCGCCGGCAAGCTGGTGACTCTGTCGCACGGGCCGATCCCATCGTTGAAATGGGGCTCGATGACGATGGATTTCCAGCTTCCCGAAGAAGGTCTGCCGGCCGGATTGAAGGCCGGCGAGACCGTTGATTTCACGTTCGTGATGGGCAACGAGGACAATCCGAAACTGATCGGGGTGCGTCGCCTCACCGTCCAGCGGGCACCGTTGAAGTCGCCTGCGGCTTCCGAGGTTCAGCGATGATCGCCCAGCTGATCCGCTGGTCGATTGCCAATCGATTTCTGGTCTTGCTGGCCACTGCGATCATCAGCGCCTGGGGCGTGATTTCGCTGCTGCGAACGCCGCTCGATGCCTTGCCCGATCTGTCGGATGTGCAGGTCATCATCCGCACCACTTATCCGGGCCAGGCGCCGCAGATCGTCGAGAACCAGGTCACCTATCCGCTGACGACGACGATGTTGTCGGTGCCGGGTGCGAAGACGGTGCGTGGCTATTCGTTTTTTGGCGACAGCTTTGTCTACGTATTGTTCGAAGACGGCGTCGATCTCTACTGGGCGCGCTCGCGTGTGCTCGAGTATCTGAGCCAGGTGCAGGCCAGTCTGCCCGCCAATGCCAAGCCGCAACTCGGCCCTGATGCCACGGGCGTCGGCTGGATCTATCAATACGCGCTGGTCGATCGCAGCGGCACGCAGGACGCTTCGCAGCTGCGGGCCTTGCAGGACTGGTTTCTCAAATACGAGCTGAAGTCGGTGCCTAATGTGGCCGAAGTCGCGTCGATCGGCGGGATGGTTCGCCAGTACCAGGTGGTGCTGGATCCGGACAAACTCGCCGCCTACCGCATTCCGCATACTCGGGTCGTCGAGGCGATCGGCCGCGCCAATCAGGAGACCGGCGGATCGGTGCTCGAGCTCGGCGAAGCCGAATACATGGTGCGCGCATCGGGCTATCTGCGAACCCTCGACGATTTCCGCAAGATCCCGTTGCTCAGCACCGATGCCGGCGTCTCGGTGCGCCTGGGTGACGTGGCTCGGGTGCAGGTAGGCCCCGAAATGCGCCGCGGCATCGGCGAGCTCGATGGCGAGGGTGAGGCAGCCGGCGGCGTGATCGTGATGCGGTCGGGAAAAAATGCGCTGGAGACGATTCGCGCTGTCAAAGTGAAGCTGGCCGAACTTCAGAAGGGTCTGCCGCGTGGGGTCGAGATCGTTCCGGTATACGACCGCTCCAGCCTGATCGAGCGCGCGGTCGAGAACCTCGCGATCAAGCTGCTGCAGGAGTTTGCGGTGGTCGCCGTGGTCTGCTTCATCTTTCTGTTCCACCTGCGCTCGGCCTTCGTCGCGATCGTCTCGTTGCCGCTGGGCATCCTGGTCGCGTTCATCGTGATGCACCAGCAGGGCGTCAACGCCAACATCATGTCGCTCGGAGGCATTGCGATCGCAATTGGTGCGATGGTCGATGCAGCGGTGGTGATGATCGAGAACGCCCACAAACATCTGGAGCGCTGGGCCCACCAGCATCCCGGGGAGGCCTTGCGAGGTGAAGCACGCTGGCGGGTGATCGGCGATGCCGCGGTCGAGGTCGGCCCGGCACTGTTCTTCTCGCTGTTGATCATCACGCTGTCGTTCATTCCAGTGTTCACGCTGGAGGCGCAGGAGGGCCGATTGTTCTCGCCGCTGGCCTTCACCAAGACCTATTCGATGGCCGCGGCGGCTGGACTGTCGGCCACGCTGATTCCGGTGCTGATGGGCTATCTGATCCGCGGGCGGATTCCCGACGAAAAGGCCAATCCACTGAACCGCCTGCTGATCGCCGTCTACCGGCCGCTGCTCGAGATCGTGCTGCGCGTGCCCAAGCTGACCGTGCTGCTGGCGCTGGTCGTGCTGGTGGTCAGCGTTTGGCCGTTGCGTCATATCGGCGGCGAGTTCATGCCGCGGCTCGACGAAGGCGACCTGTTGTACATGCCATCGGCATTGCCCGGACTGTCGGTCGGCAAGGCCGCGCAATTGCTGCAGCAGACCGATCGGCTGATCAAGACTGTTCCCGAAGTCGCCAGCGTCTACGGCAAGGCCGGCCGTGCCGAGACCGCCACCGATCCGGCGCCGCTGGAGATGTTCGAGACGACGATCCAGTTCAAGCCGCGCGAGCAATGGCGTGCCGGCATGACGCCGGACAAGTTGATCGAGGAGCTCGATCGCATCGTCAACGTCCCCGGCCTGGCCAACATCTGGGTGCCGCCGATCCGCAACCGCATCGACATGCTGGCCACCGGCGTGAAGAGCACGGTCGGCGTCAAGGTGGCCGGTGCCGATCTGAAAACCATCGACCGCATCACTGTCGACATCGAACGCGCCTTGCAGGACATCCCCGGTGTGGGCAGCGCGTTGGCTGAGCGTCTCACTGGTGGCCGTTATGTCGACGTGACGATCGACCGCGATGCTGCCGCGCGCTACGGTATGAATATCGCCGATGTGCAGTCGGTGATCGCGTCGGCGGTCGGCGGCGAGACCATCGGCGAAACGGTCGAGGGCCTGCAGCGCTTTCCGATCAACTTGCGTTATCCGCGCGAAATGCGCGATTCGCTGCAAAAGCTGCGCAGCCTGCCGATCGTCAGCGCGCGCGGCGCTCGCTTGTTGTTGTCGGATGTCGCGACCGTGCGAATCACCGACGGCCCACCGATGTTGCGCAGCGAAAATTCCCGCTTGTCGGGCTGGGTCTACGTTGATGTTCGTGGCCGCGATCTGCAATCGGCGGTGCAGGAGATGCAGCGCGTCGTCGCCGAGAAGGTGAAATTGCCGCCCGGCTATTCCATCGCATGGTCGGGGCAGTTCGAGTTTCTCGAGCGTGCCATCGCCAAGCTGAAGCTGGTTGTGCCATTCACCTTGCTGATCATCTTTGTGTTGCTGGTCATGACATTTGGCCGCCTCGACGAGGCCTTGCTCATCATGACGACGCTGCCGTTCGCGCTGGTTGGCGGTATCTGGCTGCTTTGGTTGCTGAGCTACAACCTGTCGGTCGCCGGCGCGGTCGGCTTCATCGCGCTTGCCGGCGTCGCCGCCGAGTTCGGCGTCATCATGCTGCTGTATCTGAAGCAGGCTTGGGACCAGCGCACCGCCGAAGGCCGTACCAGCAACGAAGACCTTCTCGATGCGATCCGCGAAGGCGCGGTACTGCGGGTTCGGCCAAAGGCGATGACGGTGGCGGTGATTCTCGCTGGCCTGCTGCCGATCATGTTCGGCAGCGGCACCGGATCCGAGGTGATGCAACGCATCGCTGCGCCGATGGTGGGCGGCATGATCACCGCGCCGCTGCTGTCGATGTTCGTGATTCCGGCGGTCTATCTGTTGCTCCGGCGCCGTCGCGAACAGCTAGGGGCTGCGCCGTCGGTGCCGTCTCCGGTGGGGGTGACAGGTTGATCGGTGGTGCCGTCGTCAGGCTCGACAAGCACTTGCCGCCGAGTCAGGTCTGGCGGGGCCGCCCCTTCGAATCCAGCGGATAACCGAAGCGCTCGCTAGCGTCGAAACTGCCAACCTGGTTACCGAGCGTCGGGAAGCCCTTGGCGTCGCGCAGCAGTGCAGCCATGTGCATCAGGTTGAAGCACATGATGGTGGTGTTGCGGTTGGTGAATTCATTGTCGAAGCCGGCTGGCACGTCGCTGCCGTCGACCGCATCACCGTAACTCGGGCCCGGCCCGGCTTCGCCGATCCAGCCCGCATCGGCGGCTGGCGGAATGGCATAGCCGATGTGCTGCAACGAGTACAAGACCTCCATCGACACTGCTTTCACGCCGTCTTCGTTGCCGGTGACCAGACAGCCACCCGTCTTGCCGTAGTACACATACTGACCCCGATCGTTCTTGTCAGAGCTGTTGCTGTACAGCCTCTCGACCACTTGTGTGCAGACGCTGGATTTCACGCCGAGCCAGATCGGGGTGCCCAACACCAGGATGTCGGCCTTGATGATCCGCTTGAACAACGCGGGCCAGTCGTCGTGCGCGACCCCATGTTCGGTCATGTCCGGGCTCATGCCGAACGCAATCCGGTGTTCGAGCGCATGGATGGTGTCGACCTCGACCCCCTGATTCGTCATCACGGTCGCGGCGTGCCGCATCAACGTTGCAGTGTGTGATTCCGACGCCTTGGCCTTCAGGCTGCAGTTGACGAAGGTCGCGCGCAGGCCTTGAAATCTGGACATTTGGGATTCCTTTTGATGATGCGGGAAGCGTTGGGCAGGGCAAGGGCCAGTTCCAGTTGGCACCCGGTTCCGATAAAACGCTGGCTGGTCGTTCGATCGATCGCAGATTCAGCTTACCGCAGGCACTGATCCCGGCCTCAACGCAGGTTATGCGCAGGCCCGGTCCGCGGAGTCGAGACGAAATCGGGTTAAATCCGGCGATGAACTCCCCAGCCACCCCAACCGACCCGATGCTCGATGCTGCGATCGGCGCTGCCCGATCACACGAGACCCCTTGGCCACGCGACCCGTCGGCGGCTCCGACCGCAGGCCAGAATCCATGGGGCGTTCACCACGACGATCCGCCGCCGTTCAATCGACTGCGTGGACCGGTCCACCTGCGGGGGCCGCAGTCGGGGGTGGTGCTTCGGCATGGCCGCGAGATCACTGCCTGGGGTGAGCCCGATCGTGCCGATCTGACCTTCAGCGTCGCCAAGACCTACCTGGCGCTGCTGGCCGGCGTCGCCCAGCAGACCGGGCTCTTGCCCGACGAAAACGAGACGGTTTCGGCGCGGCTGCCCGGCATCGGCTTCGACAGCGAGCACAACCGCGTGATCACCTGGGCGCAGCTGCTGACGCAGACCAGCGAATGGGAAGGAACGAGCTTCGGCCTGCCGGACAGTGTCGACCGCTGGCGCAAAGTGGCGCAGGATCCGCGACAGCCGGCAGGTCCGAAAGGTGGGCAACGACCGCTGCAGACGCCGGGAAGTTATTGGGAATACAACGACGTCCGGATCAACCAGCTGTCGATGGCTTTGCTGCACTTGTTCGGTGAGGCCTTGCCCGAGGTTTTTCTGCGCGAGGTGCTGGCGCCGCTGGGCGGTGGTCGAGATTTCGCCTGGCGTGGCTACGAGGATTCCTGGGTCGAACTGCCTCGGCATGGTCGGGTACAGTCGGTGCCCGGCGGTACACATTGGGGCGGTGGGGTATCGATCAGCGCGCGCGATCAGGGCCGCGTCGGTCAGTTGTTGCTCGATCATGGACGGGTCAATGGGCGGCAGCTGATCTCCAAGGAATGGATCGCACGCATGGTCGAGCCTTGCCCGATCGCGCCGTTTTATGGCCGGCTGCTCTGGCTCAATCGTGACGGGAAGGCATTTGCTGGCGCGTCGACCGATGCGGTTTTCATGCTCGGCGCCGGGGGGCACTTCGTGTGGGTCGACCCGGGGCTCGATGCCGTCGTCGTGCTGCGTTGGCTCGACCCGCAACATGCACATGGCGTGATTCGCCAGTTTGCCGGAGCACTGTCGAAAAGCCAGTAGTCTTGATCGAAGTGGGCCACTGCTGCGCGTGGCGCAGGCGTTATCGTGGCGACTCTGCATTCGACCTGAGGATTCCCTATGTCGCCAAACCAATCTCGCCGGCGTGCGCTGCGAACAACCATCTCCCTGTTCGCGGCGATCATTGTGAGCAGCGCGTTGCCAGGCATCGCGCTGGCGCAATCGAATCCGGCCGTGCGTGTCGCATCGAAGATCGATACCGAAGGCTCGCTGCTTGGGCAGATGATCATCCGCACGCTGCAGGCCGGCGGCATCAAGACCGAGAACAAGCTTCAACTCGGCAATACCAAGATCGTTCGCACAGCGCTGATAAGCGGCGAGATCGACATCTACCCTGAATACACCGGCAACGGCGCGTTCTTCTTCGCCGACGAAAAGAACCCGGCCTGGAAGAAGCATGCGGACGGCTTCGCACGCGTCAAGCATCTCGACGCAGAACGCAACAAGCTGGTCTGGTTGCAAGCCTCGCCGGCTAACAATACCTGGGCGATCGCCGTGCGCCAGGATCTGGCGAAGCAGCACAAGCTCAGTTCACTGGCCGATCTCGAGAAATACCTTTCGAGTGGTGGCAAGTTCAAGCTCGCGGCATCGGCCGAATTCGTTGAGCGCTCCGATGCCTTGCCGGCCTTCCAGGCGGCCTACGGCTTCAAGTTGAAGCAGGATCAGTTGCTCACCCTGGCCGGTGGCGATACCGCTGTCACGATCAAGGCGGCGGCTGAACAGACCTCCGGTGTCAACGCCGCGATGGCCTACGGCACCGACGGGCCGGTATCGGCACTTGGCCTGCAGATCCTCGACGACCCGAAGGGCGTGCAGCCGGTGTACGCGCCGGCGCCGTTGATCCGCGCGGAGGTGCTGGCCCGCGAGCCGAAGATCGCAAGCCTGCTCGCTCCGGTCTTCAAGGCGCTCGACGGTGCGACCTTGCAACGCCTGAATGCGCAAATCGCGCTGGAAGGTCAGGACGCCGGCAAGGTGGCCGACAACTGGCTGAAGAGCAGGGGCCTGATCAAGTGACGGGTGCCGCGATGCCGGATCTCGGCATCGCCGTCGAAAATCGCCGCGCAACGATCATCCGGCAACACGTGCTCGCGGTCCTGCTGGTTGGTGTACTGCTCACGGTCTGGCTGCTGCCGTTTCTGCGCGTGGCACCGAATCGCCTGCTGAGCGGGCAGGGCGTCGCACTCCACGCGGAGCTGAGCGGCGGCTGGTGGGCAATGCTCGTGCCACTGTTGTGGATGGCCTGCGCGGTGTTGCTGCCGCGCCATCGCCGCGTCGATTTGCTCACTGCCCTGGCTGCCGCCTGTCTGCTCACCGGCGGGATCGCGCTGGCCGGGGAAGCGGCGCTGCGCCTGACTATTTCGATGACACCGCTCGCCAGGGTTTCGCTGGGTGGCGGCTTCTGGGTTTGCGCCTTGCTGATCTGGGCGATCGGTGCCGACGCCTTGCAGCGCTGGCGGCCCGGGCGCAGGCTCGGCCTGTTGCTGCTGATTGGGCCTGCGTTGTTGCTGGCCGGCGGTGCACTCGATGGCCTGTCGTTGATGAAAGAGTTTGCAAACCGGCAAGATGTCTTTTTCGGCGCCGTGTGGCGGCATCTGCAGATCGTCGGTCTGAGCCTGTTGCCTGCGCTTGCCATCGGCCTGCCGCTAGGCTGGGCCGCCACACGCAGGCCACGCCTGGCGAGGCCGCTGTTCGCAGTGCTGAACCTGATCCAGACCATTCCGTCGATCGCGCTGTTCGGCCTGTTGATCGGCCCGCTCGCGTGGCTGGGGCAGAACTGGCCGACCTCGGGCGTGCAAGGCATCGGCCTCTGGCCGGCCACGATTGCGCTGGTCTTGTATGCCTTGCTGCCAATCGTGCATGGCATGGCTGCCGGTATGCTGCAGATTCCCGCCGCAGTGCTCGAAGCGGCGACTGCGATGGGCATGAGCGGGCGCCAGCGCTTCTGGCAAATCGAGTTGCCGCTTGCCTTGCCGGTACTGTTGTCGGCGATCCGGCTGACCACCGTTCAGCTGATCGGCTTGACGGTGGTCGCCGCGTTGATCGGCGCCGGTGGTCTGGGTGCGATCATCTTTCAGGGGCTGGCGAGCAGCGCACTCGATCTGGTGTTGCTCGGTGTCGTGCCGGTGGTGGCTCTGGCATTGCTGGCCGATGCCGCATTTGCATGGCTTGTCGATCGGCTGGAGTCGGTCCGGTGATCGAACTGATCGACCTGCGCAAATCGTTCGGCAATACGATGGCGGTCGACGGCATGTCGCTGCAGATCGCCACCGGCAGTGTCACCGCCTTGATCGGCCCATCCGGTTCGGGCAAGTCGACATTGCTGCGTCTGATCAACCGGCTGATCGACGCCGACAGCGGCAGCCTCAGCATCGACGGCCAGGATATCCGCCGCCTGCCTCCCGTGGCGCTGCGCCGGCGCATCGGCTATGTGATCCAGTCGACCGGCCTGTTTCCGCACTGGACGGTTGCTCGCAACATCGCCACCGTGCCGAGGCTGCTCGGCTGGACCGAGGATCGCGTCGCCTTGCGGGTCGATGAACTGCTGCAGCTGCTCGGGCTCGCGCCGGCGCAGTTTCGCGATCGTTATCCGCACCAGTTGTCGGGCGGCCAGCAGCAGCGGGTCGGGGTTGCGCGTGCTCTGGCAGCGAGGCCGTCTGTGCTGTTGATGGACGAGCCATTCGGCGCCCTCGATCCACTGACCCGAGCGGCATTGCAGCACGAACTGGCACGAATCCAACAAGCAATCGGCTGCACCATCGTGATGGTCACTCACGACATCGACGAGGCGCTGAAGCTCGGTCAGCAACTGGTTCTGCTCGACCATGGCCGAATCGTGCAGGCAGGTACGCCGCACCAGTTGCTTGCCGATCCGGTCGACGCAACCGTCGTCGAATTTTTTGGACGAGGCACGCTGGGTCAACGATTGCTCGGCCTGCGCAACGTGGCCGAGGTGATGCGCGCGCACGAAACTGTCGACGGTGCACCGATAAGCCCGGAGCAAACCCTCCAGCAGGCGCTGTCGGAGTTTTTGACACGCCGCGTCGAGCGATTGCCGGTGGCCGATGGCAGTGGCCGGTCACTCGGCGCGATCCACTTCGTCGATCTGCTGCGCGAACCGCAATGAGCGCGTCGAATTGTCGCGGCCGCCCGCTCCCGATCTGCTGGTTCTTCGATCCGCTCGTTTGGGGCTTGACGGGGTTGTTGTTGCTGGCTGCCGGCATGCCGCTGCTCGAGCCTGTGTTTGCGACCGTGTTTCCCGATCTCGATCGGCCGGTTTACGCGCAGGACTCGTTCCTTTCGCTGCTGGCCGCACATGCCGGGTTGGTTGCGGCATCGAGTGCAGCGGCAGTCGCCGTCGGCGTGTCAGCTGGCTGGTTTGTCACTCGGCCGGCTGGACGCGAATTTCGACCGCTGGTCGAGATGCTGGTCGCCGCCGGCCAGACCGTGCCGCCGGTCGCGGTGCTGGCCGTCGCCGCTCCACTGATCGGTTTCGGCGCCTGGCCCGCGCTGATCGCGCTGGCCTTGTACGGCGTCCTGCCGGTATTGCGCGGCACGGTGGCTGGCATCGAGTCGGTACCGGCCGACGTGCTCGAAGCCGCGTACGGCCAGGGCATGACCGGCTGGCAACGGCTGCGCAGCGCTGAATTGCCGCTCGCCTTGCCGGTATTGCTGGCCGGCATTCGCACCTCGGTGGTAATCAATATCGGCACGGCGGCCATCGCGTCGACCGTCGGCGCACGCACGCTCGGCTCACCGATCATCATCGGTCTGGCCGGGTTCAATACCGCCTACGTCGTGCAAGGCGCGCTGCTTGTCGGCGTGTTGGCAATCGTCGTCGACCTGGCCTTCGAACGGCTCGGTCGACATCTGCAACGCTGGCGAAGTACCGGTTGACTGGCACGATCGGGCGTCTGCCCGAACCGCGCCTCATTCGCGGCGCTCCTTCTGCAAACGCCGTTGCGCTCGGCTGCGCGCCTTCCAGACGCCGAGTTGGGCGCGCCGTTCGAGCAAGCCGATGTCGTCGCGGCGCGCTTCGCGCAGCATTTTCTGGTAGTTGCGCAGGCGGTCGTCGTCGATCTCGGCCCTGACCCGGCATCCCGGTTCGTCCTGATGCCGGCAATCGCGGAAGCGACAGCCGACCGCCAGTTGTTGAATCTCGCTGAACGACTCGGCCACCGCATTTTCGTCGGCATCGGCACGCAGGGCCCGCACGCCGGGGGTATCGATGATGCATGCGCCGCCGGGCAGGCGGAACAGCGAGCGGCTGCGCGTCGTATGCTTGCCGCGGCTGTCGTGTTCACGAACCTCACCGGTATCCTGAACCGCGCGTCCGAGCAGCGTATTGGTCAGCGTCGATTTGCCAGCGCCCGACGATCCCAGCACTACCAGCGTCTGTCCAGCCCGCGTGTACGGTTGGAGCCGGCTGGCGGTGTCGGGGTCGCGCGCATCGACACACAGAATCGGCAGCGTATTGCCGACGCGCTCGCGGATGATTCGCTGGTGGCTGTACAGGCTGCGTGAATCAGCCACCGTATCGGCCTTAGTCAGCACGATCACCGGTGTGGCGCCGCAGCCATGAACCAAGGCAATGAAGCGCTCGATCCGGCGCGGGCTGAAATCCTTGTCCAAGCCCATCGCGAGCAACACACAATCGACGTTGCTGACCAGCGCGTAGCGCAGACCATGTGCATCGCGGCGCACCAGTTGATTGTTCGGGGCCAGGCGGTGGTGCAGCAGATGGCGGCCTTCGGCATCTGCTGCTGCCATCACCCAATCGCCGACCGTCAGCATGGCCTGCGCCTCGGCCAGCCGGCGTGCCAGTGGTGGCGACAGCGTGGCGCGAAACGAGGTCTCGCCGTCGTCGATGCAGATCGACCCGCGATGGATCTCGGTCACGCGCATCAAGCGAGTGGCAAGGGGTTGGTCGTGGGCGGTTTGTTGCAGCAGGGTAAGTTCGTTGGCTTGTTGGAGAAGCGGGGCGGTCAGCCCCATCGAGCGCAGGTGCTCGCAGTCGTGATCGATCATGTGGATGTCTCGTAACCTGGTTTCCACCGGCGGCGCAATGCCTCCGGCGTCGCTGCAACAGGCAGCGGCGAATGAATCAGAAAGCGCAGCGGCGCAGCGAACTGCGCGCGTTTCGGGTCTCGAGAGGTCGGGCCGGCTCTTGCTGGAATGCAGGAGCCGAGGTTTGCCGAATTGGTTTCAGCTCAGAGAGAGCGTGGTCTCGAACAATCCCGGGCGCGTCAGGCGTTGGCCGCGAGGAGGGCAATCGTCGTTGTATGCATGATTTGTCTCCTTGAGCTGAGGTTGCCGGATGACGGCAGCTTGCCGTCGTGAGGAAGCGCAGTTTGGCAGTGCTGGCCCGGCTCGTCAACGATGCCCGTCTTTTGCGTTGTGACTGGCCGACGATGGAGAGAGCCAACGATCACCTGATCGGGCAACTTCCTACAGCCAATCGGCATTGATGCCGATCCTCGGCACCGTGGTGTTGGGCGATAACTGTGGTCATCGACGCACTCGATGCGTCGCTGGTCGACCTTCGAGGCGGCCCTTCCATGACTCTTTCCAGGAGGCTCCCATGAATGAAACAAGCGACACCGATGTCATTTCTTCCGACAAGGTCGAAGGAACATCGGTCTACAACAATGCCGGCGACAAGCTTGGCTCGATCGACGATCTGATGATCGACAAGCGCTCGGGGCAGGTCCGATACGCGGTCCTCGAGTTCGGCGGCTTTCTCGGCATGGGGACCGACCGCTATCCGCTGCCCTGGGACTTGTTGAAATACGATGTCGACAAGGAAGGTTACGTAGTGCCGCTCGACAAGGAAAAGCTCGACGACGCGCCGCGTTACCCGCACGACGCCATGCCGCCGTACACGAGTGATTTCGGTCGTCGAGTGAACGGCTACTACGGTATCGACCCGTGGTATTGAGCCTGATCTTTTGACGTGTCGAGCGGTCTTTGATGCGCGCTTGGCAATTTGGACCAAGCGCGCGTGCATCTCCGTTGAATCGAACATGGCAACGAATGAAGAGCGGTAAGGCGCTGACTGATGCCGGAGCTTGACTGGCTCCAATGGCCAGCGATGGTGGTCACCGTGCTGGCCGCTTGGCTGGTCGCGTCCAAGCATGAGTCGCGACGCTACGCTGGGTTCTGGGTATTCCTCCTCAGCAACGCCTTATGGATTGCCTGGGGCTGGCAGGCCAATGCGACCGCGTTGATCGTGTTGCAATTGTGCTTGGCTGCCATGAATATTCGTGGCGCTGTCAAGGCCGATAGCTGAGTTGCCATATCCTCTCCCGCCTGACCTCACTGGCAGCGCGGAAATTAGCATCAGCCGTCATCGGTTGCAGCGTATCCTGGACCCTGGCAACCAAACCACCGATTTGCGTACAAACAAGACCGAAGTGATGCCGGAACCGGACGATGACTGGTGCGGCGGAGAAGAAGATCCGGGAGCCGCCCTCGGCGATCCGGTCGTATTCGATGCAATACGGGGCGAATCGCGAACCGCGCTGCAGCAATCGGAACCGCAACCATCGACCACGGAGAGACAAATTATGGGCAAAAGAAACTGTGAAATCGTCGGGACCGTTACCTATCGCGAAGGCGATGGGGTCGAGATGGAGGTGCCAAAGGGCAGCTGTCAGATCGAGGTGACCGATCTCGACGCGACGCTGTCGTGGACCGACGGTGAAAGTCACGGCTCGGCGGCGATGGCGCTTCAGGACTACGAGCGCTTCGTCTCCGAGGGAGCCTTGAAACTCGATTGATTTTCGATCCAGTCAATCAACATCGCGCGGCGCCTGGCGCACATCTTTCGGTTCAATGGCGCTCGTTTCAAATTCTCTCGTTTCAAACACGCGCTGAACGACGCTGAGAACGGCCCACGCCAGCAAGGTGCTTATGATCGCGGTCAATTCGCGGCCCAGGCCACAGGCAATGCCGATCGCAGCCGTCATCCAGACACCAGCCGCCGTCGTCAGCCCGAACACTTCCTTGTCGACCTGGTGCTTGATGATGGTTCCGGCCCCGAGAAAACCGATGCCGGCAACGATGCCTTGAATGACGCGGCTCATGTCGCCGATCGACATGCCGGCGAGGTCTGGCACCAGTACGAACAGCGCGCTGCCCATGGCCACCAGCATGTGCGTGCGCAAACCAGCAGATTTCCCGTGCCGTTCGCGGTTGTAGCCGAGCAGGCCACCGAGAAGTGCAGCGAGGAGAAGACGTACTGCAACCCGCGTGGCTTCGCCAAGATCGGGCAGATCCGAGAATTCGCTGCGAAGCGCGGCGGTCACGAGTTCAATTTGATCCATCGGCGTATTTCATCACGCGCAGCACGGGGCTTTGATGCGCAACGGATTTCAGCGTGGTTTGGCGCCGTCCAGCCGGGCCGACAGGTCGGCTCGCGCCGCCTCGTATTCGCGGGCGGCCTCGGTGGCATCGACTGGCCGATGTTCGAGCAGCGCCCACGGGGCCGAAGTCGATTCGCGATACGCCACGACCAGGTAGGTCTTGCCGACCTCCATCACCGGTTTCCCCTGGGCATAGCGGGCAAGCAGCAGCGAGCCGCCTGGCGGCATATCGGATGGGCCGGCGAGCAGGGATCCGCGAATTTGCTGACGTTCACTGCGGCTGCCCGCGTTCAATGTATCGACAGCCTCGCAGCGCAACACGGCAACCAGCCGGTTGCCTGCCGCAAAAGGCTGCAGCTCCCCGTAGGTGTTGTCATTGAACATGTGTTTCGCTCCGGATTGGGAAGGGGCGGCCCAGGCGGCCGCGCCGATGAACAGCCACGCCATGATCAGCCAGGCGCAACGAGATCGCGTCTTCTGCGTCACAGCGTCAGCGGCGGCGCGCCGACCCGGGGCACGCGCCAAACCTTGGACAACGAAAAGACCTTGCGGTGCTTGCCGTTGATCAGCACATCGATGTAGTCGCCCTCGACCGGAATTCCCTCTATCACGTGTTTCCAGCGCACCCGGAAAAAGCTTCGTCCCGCCATGTTGTCGTAGCCGGATTCCTCAAGCACCGCGTCGGCCGGCGGTTCGGCCACCTGGATCGCCAGTGCCACCGCGTCGGCCGGCGGCATCGATGCGTCGCAGCCGATGGCCAGGAAATCGAGGTACCAGGATATGGTTTCTCCGGTGCTTGCATTCAAGCGGATCGAGCAGGCACTGAGTCGGGAGTTCACGCCTACCGACATCGGTGCGCCGTCTTGTGAGCTGGTGCCGTCGACGGGCCCGAGCCGCAGGTGCTCGCCGAGGTCAGAGGCACGTGCCGGTCGCCCGGCGGCGATGCTTTCGCGCTCCAGAAACTGCAGATACCAGGCATTTGCCCGTTCGAGCGGGGAACCGGCGTCGGCGCTGTTCGGATCAGCCATGACGGCGTGCCTCGATGTCGTGTGCAGCGCTGCGCGATCGGCGAACCCGCACGATTCGAGCCGTGTCGTCGTCAACCGTCAATTCGACCCACAGATTGCCAGATGCAAACTTCACCACCCAGGCCTTGCGATCGAAAACCGCGCCGGGCGGTGGTAATTCATCGACGATAGGTGCACCGGCAACCAGTTCGACAATCCGCAACTCGACGTCTTGCGGGGCATAGTCGGCCGGCACGTTGAATTCCGGTGCGGCAGCCTCGGCGGTGGCCACGGCTTCGCGGGCGTTCATGAGGCCTCCTGGATCACTCGCAACGCGGCGATCTGATGCGTCCTGCAGTTGATCAGGAATTGCATCCGCGCGGGCAAGCGGTGATGTTTTTGCTGGATCACTGCAGCCAGCGTGTTGTCAGGCCCTTCCTGTGACTTGATCAATTCGACCCGCTTGCCGAGCAGGCCGCTGGTTGCGCAGATGCGCAGTACCTCATCGTCCGGCAACGCGGCGAATTCCGATTCGATCAGACGCCGAGGGTCGTGGAAAAACTTGATCTGGCCGCTGGCATCGGTTTCGATCTTCAACTCATTGAACTGGTGCCAGGCCGCAAAGCGCTCTTCAAACACATGACGTTTCAGCAAGCCGTCCCAGTCGGCATCGTCGCCGAGCGACTGCAAGCGGACATCACCCCGCATCAGGGTCGACAACAACGCCTGCATGCGGGCCTTGGCGTTTGATTTGAGAGTTCCAGGTTCCATCGTGGACTGCCTAGTTAAACCAGCTGGAAATGGCGTCGCCTATTGCTGCGCCAAGGTCGGACAAGGCATCGCCTATCGATTCGAGTATGCCTTTGGGTTCGATCGCACCGCCGCCGGCGCCGTAGAGGATGGGTTTCATGTTTTTGTAGTGGTCGACCGCGGTGGCGAAGAAGCAATCGGGGATCTTGGCCGGATTCAGCCTATAGGTGGCCCAGCGCTTGTAGAACTTCTTGGCCAGCAAGGGCGCCTCGGCGTCGGGAATCGTGACCCTGAAGGCGAGCACATGGCCGGTGCCGCGGGCCATCATTGCATTGGCGAAGCTTGGCTCCCAACCCGTCAGACAGGTGCTCGAATAGAACAGGTAGCGCGGCAGACTGGGCACGTCCGTGGCATTGCCGATCTGCGCATCGCCGAAGCGCGGTGACGGCGTCATGTGGACGATGCTGCGCCACTCGGCCTTGTTGTATTTGGTTTCTCCGGGGTCGCTGTCCGGTATCGCCGAATTGTCGCTGCGCTTGAGTGCGTTGCCGTGGCTGGCCTGATGGAAGACATAGCTGTTGCGCAGTGCAGAGCCGTAGTCGGCCAGCGGGATTGCGGGGCCGTTCTGGTTGGTTACCAGAGCCTTCGAATGGTTGACGCCGTTCAATATCGCCGCGACCGCGTTGGCCTCCGGCAGCACGCCGGTGAGCGAGCCGGTTTCGGCGAAGCAAGGATGCCAGTATTTCAACGTCAGGCAGGCTGCCCGCTGGCCGACATGGTCTTTCGGCGTCTCTTCGTAAAGGCCTTCGTACGAAACGTTGCAAGTGAAATAGTAGAACGGCTTGTCCCAGGTGGCCCAGATGTCGTGGCGGGCGTCGAATACCCATTCCGGCCGCTTGCCGGTGACCGGATCGACCACCTTGCTGCCGCGCACTTCGAGGCTGCTGAACTGGGCGCCAGCCACTACCGAGCCGCTGTGGCACAGCAGGATGGTCATGTTGGCGACGGTGCCGTCGGGAACGTTGGTGGTGTCACCGATCAGTTCGACCTTGGCCTCTTCGGGAATGACATCGGTCGGCGGCGTAGCCGCTGGCCAGGTGCTGTTGTGATCCGGGGTCACCTCCGGTTTCGACCAGCGAACTTTCAGCGTCGGTTTCGGTTTTTCCGGCGTCGGGCCGGGTCCACCGCCCCCACCACCACCTCCACCGCCTCCACCCCCACCGCCGCCACCGCCACCGCCACCGCCGCCCGGTGGGCATTCGCAAGGCTCGACGCCCGATCCGGGTTCCTTGCCAGAGTCTCCGCCCTCGACCGGCCCGCCGGCCGCCACGTAAGAGGCAACCCATTCACGGCGCAAATCCGCTTGAGCGGGATCGGTCGCGCTGAGTGGAATCCGTTTGCCGTCCGGCCCGATCATTTCGGGATTGTTGGCGTAAAACTGGTCATCGGCAGCCTTGACGGCGGCCGGATCGAGTGGGCGAGCAAGGTCGGTCATGGCTGCGGCGATCGATCGAGGAACACTTGAACGCCGTCGAGTCGCGCGACCTTTTCGCGCGGCGCGAGTTTGTCGTCGTTGAGGATGTCGCCCGCCCACGGCAATTTCGGGTCGGCATCGAAATCGCGTCCATGCCGCAACATCATGCCGCAGTAAACGCGTATGTGGGCCTCGCTGTACAGGCCGTAGGTTTCGGCGTTTCTGATACCGGTGTCGATCAGTTC
>JBBRID010000004.1:0-28044 GCA_038221635.1 Burkholderiales bacterium | reverse complement strand
TTCGCTGGGTCTGACGGCAGCTGCGCTGGCCCAGGCCTGGCTCGGCGCCCGCCTGGTAGAACGCCATGTGGATCAGCCGCTCACGCTGACCGAACCACGTGACATTGCGTTGTTCTTCTGTCTTGGCGGCTTTGTCGCCGCCAGCGTGGGCGCCACTGCGGCGGTGCTGTCGCTCGGCGTCTCGCAGGCAATCGGCTTTTCACAGTGGCTGTTGAGCTGGCTGAACTGGTGGACAGCGCAATCGCTGGGCGTTCTGCTGGTGGCGCCGATTGCGCTGACGTTGATCGGTCAGCCGCGCAGCGAGTGGGCGCCTCGTCGCATGGTGATCTGCACCAGCCTGCTGACCTTGATGCTGCTGTTGACGGTCGCCGCGGTGCAGGTCAAACGTCTCGAAGAGGCTCGCGTCAAAATCGGATTCGAACGCGAAGCAATGAACGCCGCGGCCTTGCTGGACCTGCAACTGCAACGCCCGCTGCTCGCACTCGAGGCGATGCGCAGCGTTTTCGTGGCATCGACCCAGCTCACGCAGCAGGAATGGCGGCGCGCGACCGAATCCTGGCTACAGTCTCCGACCCACATCCAGGCCATCGGCTGGAGCGAATATTCGAGTTTGGAGGACATCGCCACGCTTGAAGCGCAGGCGCGCGCGGACGGCCTGCCCGACTACAAGGTGCGCGATCGCCTCGAGCCGGGCGCCAAAGGGGGCGGACAGCCGACCGGCGCCGTGGTAGCAATTCGCTACATCGAACCAGCGGCTGGCAATTCGACCGCCCTGGGCATCAACGCCTTGTCGATACCGCAGGCACGCGACGCGATCGAGCGCTCGATGCGATCCGATCGGGCAGCCGCCACCGGCGGTTTCAGGCTGTCGCAGGATGCCCAGGCCAGTCGCCAGACCGGCATCGTGGTCTATCGCGGCATGTTCGAAGGAATGCCAACCGACCCGTCAGCGCGGCGGCGCGCCTTTCGTGGTGTCGTCTTCGTCACCCTGCGCATGGACGATCTGCTGGCGGCAGCCTTCTCCAGTCTGCCGGCCGAGTTATCGGTGTGCATCATCGACAACGCGAAGATCGCCTCCCCGATGCGTCTGGCTGGTCCGGATGGCTGCGAAAGCCGGCGCTATGCGCTTGGCTGGGACAAGCCGGTCACCTTCGCCGATCGAAATTGGACGATCCGGATCGGCACCTCCGACTCCATACTTGCTGAACACGACATCGGTCAGAACTGGATGGTCTCGTTGGTCGGCATCGTGCTCAGTGCCATGTTCGCAGCGCTGCTGCTCGGCATGACGGGGCGGGCCCGGCGCATCGAGGCGGCCGTGGCTGAACGGACGACCGAGTTGGTGGAAGAAGTCCGCGAACGAGAGCAGGCCGAGGCCGCCATGCGCGAGAGCGAGCAGCGGTTTCGAAACATCTTCAACAACGTGCCGATCGGGGTCGTTTACACGGACCTCGCAGGAAAGCTGCAACACGTCAATCCGCATTTCAGCAAACTCACCGGTTACACCAACGACGAACTGCTGCGCATGGACTTGTTCGACTATCTGCATGCCGACGACATCGCCGTCGAGCGGCGGTCGACACGCCAGTTGCTGGAAGGCGAGATTGCGATGCACCGTGGTCATTGCCGGATCATCCGCAAGAATGGCGACCTGGTGTGGGTGCAAGCCAGCCTGACGCTGCTCAGGGACAGCAATGGTCAACCGCGCCGCCTGGTCGGGGTGATGGAAAACATCACCGAACATCTGCAACTGGTCGAGGCCGAACGCGAGCGCGAGCAGGCTGTCTCCGCCAATCTTGCAAAGAACGAATTCTTGTCAAGGATGAGCCACGAGTTGCGAACGCCGTTGAATGCGATCCTCGGCTTCGCCCAACTGCTCGAAATCGACGACCGTGCGCCGCTGTCGATTGGTCAGCGCCCGTGGGTGGCGCAAATCCAGCAGGCCGGTTGGCACCTGTTGGACATGATCAACGACGTCCTCGACCTGTCGCGCATCGAATCGGGCAATGTCCGCCTGCAAAAGGAAAACCTGGATCTCGAATCCCTTGTCGACGCATCGGTTTCGTTGATCGAAGGCGACGCGGCGAAACGCGGCATTGTCGTCAAACGTGACTTGGAACCGGTATCGGTGGCGGTGGTGGGTGACATCACCCGCGTCAAGCAGATCCTGATCAATCTGCTGTCGAACGCTGTCAAATACAACACCGACTACGGCAAGATCGAGATCGCGACTCGGCAGGATGCGACCCACGTCACGCTGGAGATCCGCGATACCGGATTGGGCATGACCGAGGAGCAGCTCGATGGCCTGTTCCAGCCGTTCAACCGCCTGGGTCGCGAAAAATCCAACCTGGAAGGCACCGGAATCGGCCTGGTCATCAGCAAACGGCTGGCCGAATGGATGGGCGGGAGCCTGCGCGCCGAAAGCCGGGCCGACGTCGGCTCGTCGTTTTTTCTGACGCTGCCGCTGGCCAGCGTGGCCGATACGGTTCGACAAGATCTCGGCTCGGAAACCTCGACACCGTTCGAATACCACCGTCGTGTCGTCCACTACATCGAGGACAACGAAACCAATATCGAGGTGATGCGCGGCATCCTCGCCTGTCGCCCGCAGGTCGAAATGACCGTGTCGATGACCGGTCTCGAAGCGATCGCCGCGTTGCGACGCTATCCCCCCGATATCGTGCTGCTCGACATGAACCTGCCCGATATCGACGGCCTGAATCTGCTGCGCCACATCAAGTCCGACCCGGCCACCGCGGCGATTCCGGTGATCGTGGTGTCGGCGGATGCGCTCAGCGGGCAGGTCGATATCGCACTCGCCGAAGGTGCGTTGCGCTACCTGACCAAGCCGGTCAGCGTCTCGGAATTGCTCCGGGTTCTTGACGAAGTGCTCGACAAAGCGGTGTCCCGATTTGCCTAGGCCGGATGGCAGGCCCCTTTGAGTGAACCCTCCGCCGCGCCCCACCTTGTCAGTTGTCGTTCCGGTTCTGGACGAACAAGCCGGAATCGCGACAACGCTCGATGCGCTGAATGCGCTGCGCTCGCAAGCACAAGGTGAGATGCGGCGCAACGTCGAACTGGTCGTTGTCGACGGCGGCAGCCGGGACGCCACGGTTGCATTTGCCCGTGATCGGGCCGATGCGGTGATCTCGGCAAGCCGCGGCCGCGGCCGGCAGCTGAATGCCGGCGCCGCGCTGGCCCGCGGCGATCTGCTGCTGTTCGTGCATGCCGATACGGTGTTGCCAGCAGATGCGTTCACGCTGGTTGCCAACGCGATGGACAACAACCCGCGGGCGCACTGGGGTCGCTTCGATGTTTGCATCAGCGGCGGTTCACGGATGTTTCCGGTGATTGCCGGGCTGATGAACCTGCGCTCGGCCTGGACCGGAATCGCCACCGGCGATCAGGCGATGTTCGTCCGCCGCGCCAGTTTCGATGCAGTCGGCGGGTTCCCGGACCAAGCGCTGATGGAGGATATCGAGCTATCGATCCGGCTGCGGCGTTTGCCGGGCGGCAAACCGCTGCGGCTGCGCCAAAAGGTCACGACATCGGGCCGGCGCTGGGAAACCCGCGGGGTCTGGACCACGATCTGGTTGATGTGGCGGCTGCGCTGGCGTTATTGGCGCGGCGCCTGCGCCGACGAGTTGGCTCAAGCCTATCGATGAACCGGCCCGCCGGCTGGCCGACAATGGCCCGAATAGGCGCCCGGCCGCAGGAATGGAATCGCGCAGCGCCCTCATAACCCAGCAACAGGAGCAAGCCATGTTGGCCATCATCGGAGGCACCGGGATCTACGATCTGCCCGGAATGGCAATCGAGCAGGAAATCGATGCCGCTACGCCATTCGGGGCGCCGTCGGGTGTCATCTTGCGCGGCCACTTTGGCGAGCACGAACTGCTTTTTCTGGCCCGCCATGGTGCCGGCCACCGTCTGCTGCCACACGAGGTCAACTACCGGGCCAACATCTTTGCGTTGAAACGTGCGGGCGCGACCCGGATTCTCGGCGTCTCAGCCGTCGGTAGCCTGGTCGAAGAGATTGCGCCGGGCGACTTTGCGATGCCCAGCCAATATTTCGACTGGACGCGCGGACGGCGCGAAACGAGCTTTTTCGGCAATGGCGTCGCCGCGCATGTTTCCACCGCAACGCCGGTCAGCGCCAACATCGTCGACTGGGTAGCGCGCGGCGCCGCCATCAAGGGTTTTCGCCTGCACCGCGATGTGACCTATGCCTGCGTCGAAGGTCCCCGTCTGGGCACGAGGGCGGAGAGCCTGTTCATGCGCCAGGTCGGCTGCCATCTGGTGGGCATGACCAATGTTCCGGAGGTCTTTCTGGCCCGAGAAGCGCAAATTTGTTACGCAACAATCGGTATCGCCACCGACTACGACTGCTGGATGGAAGACGCCAGCCGCCACGTCACAGTCGCATCGATCTTTGCGCTGTATGCCGAGGCGGTGGCTCGGGCGCGCGAACTGCTGGCCCATCTGCTGGGAAGTCCGCTTCCCGATGCGGAACCTGAGATCCGGACGGCAATGCAATATTCTGTTCTGACACCCGACGAAGCCATGTCCGACGAGCAGCGTGACTGGTTGGCGACATTGCGCCGGTGAGACCGCGCAAACGGTCCATCAGCACTCTCGGCCGGTGAGTGCTAAAATAAGGGAACTGAAAGGAGGTTCGTCCTGTCTATGACTACTATGAACCTGTCAACTTTTACCTCCACGTCCGGTCACTCGACCGCCCTGGCGGTGCGCGACCCCTGGGCAATGGTTCCCTCATTGGGCAACCTTGACGCCTACATCAGTGCCGTCAACCGCATCCCGATGCTGACCCACGAGCAGGAGCTGAGTCTGGGCCGCAAGCTGCGCGCCGACGGCGATTTGCAGTCGGCCGGCCAACTGGTGCTCTCGCACCTTCGGCTGGTGGTATCGATTTCGCGCCAATATCTGGGTTACGGATTGCCACATGGCGACCTGATTCAGGAGGGAAATGTCGGCCTGATGAAAGCCGTCAAGCGCTTCGACCCGGAGCAAGGCGTACGTTTGGTCAGCTATGCAATGCACTGGATCAAGGCCGAGATCCACGAGTACATCCTGAAGAACTGGCGCATGGTCAAGGTGGCCACCACCAAGGCCCAGCGCAAGCTGTTCTTCAATTTGCGTTCGATGAAACAAAGCCTCAAAAGCAGTGCGATCGACGGCGACACGCACCGCAACACGCTGACCCAGGCCGAAGTCGACAACGTCGCGACCACGCTGAACGTCAAACGCGAAGAGGTGCTGGAGATGGAAACCCGGCTGTCGGGAGGCGATGTGGCGCTCGAGCCGCAAACCGACGATTCCGAGGAATCGTATGCGCCGATAGCCTATCTGGCCGACAGCCACCATGAGCCGACCGAGGTGATCGAGTCGCAGCACCGCGACTGGATGGCCAGCGACGGCATCTCGATGGCGCTGGATGTGCTGGACGATCGCAGCCGTCGCATCGTTGAAGAGCGCTGGCTGAAAGTCAACGACGACAACAGCGGTGGCATGACCCTGCACGATCTGGCCGGCGAATACGGCGTCAGTGCAGAACGTATCCGCCAGATCGAGGTCGCCGCGATGAAGAAGATGCGCAAGGCGCTAGCAGCCTCAGCCTGAGCGGCAGCTGCCTCGCAAGAAACCCGGCCGGCGCCATCTGCCCGCCGGGTTTTTTCTTGACCCGCTGGTGTGCCGCCTGCGCGTTCAGCCGGCCAACAATGCTTTCAAGTCGCTGGCCAGCGCTTCTTCTCCTGAGCCGTAGCGCACGAACAGGCGCACCCGGCCAGCCGTGTCGAACACATAGGATCCGGCCGTGTGATCAACCGTGTAGCTGCCTTCCGACTTGCCCGGGACCTGGGCGAAAAATACCTTGAAATCCTTGGCAAGGGCTGCGGTTTCCTCCGGAGTGCCGCGCAGCGCGACGAAACTCGGATCGAAGCTCGACATGTAGGCCTTCAGGATCTCGGGCGTGTCACGCATGGGATCGACGGTGACGAAGATGCCCTGCACCTTGTCGCCGTCCGCGCCGAGCGCTTTTTTGACCTGCGCCAACTCGGCCATGGTCGTCGGGCATACGTCGGGGCAATGCGTATAGCCAAAAAATACCACCACCAGCTTGCCCTTGAATTCATCGAGGCTGCGCCGCTTGCCATCAATGTCGGTCAGGTCGAGCCTGCGGGCGTAGTCAGCACCGGTGATGTCGACACCCTTGAACGATGCCGACTTGCCGACGCCAATGCCCAGACGTTCACACCCGGCGATGCCGAGCCCCGCAGCGAGCAGCAACACGAGCAGACTCCGACGGGCGAACGGTGCGCCCTCGGCAACAACGGATCGATTGGTCTGATTCAAAGCAATGGATTGATGTAATGGTCGATCAGCAGCGCCGCGAACAGCAGCGTCAGGTGAACGATCGAAAACTTGAAGGTCGCTCGCGCCAGCTGATCGGAATAGTTGCGCCATAACCGCCAGGCGTAACCGGAGAACATGCCGCCGAGGGTCAGGGCCGCAGCCAAGTAGATGGGGCCGCTCATCCCGGTGACGAACGGCAGCAAGGTGGCCGCGAACAGAATCAGCGTGTAGAGCAGAACCTGCAGCCGCGTAAATTCAGAACCGTGTGTCACCGGCAGCATCGGCAGTCCGGAGCGGCGATAGTCCTCGACCCGATACAGCGCCAGAGCCCAGAAGTGCGGTGGCGTCCAAAGAAAGATGATCAGGCACAACATCAGCGCCTCCGGTCCGACCTCGCCCCTCATGGCGGCCCAACCGAGCACCGGTGGCATGGCGCCCGAGGCGCCGCCGATGACGATGTTCTGCGGGGTCGATGGCTTCAACAAAACCGTGTAGACCATCGCATAGCCGATGAAGGTCGCGAACGTGAGCCACATCGTCAGCGGATTGACCCACCGGTACAGCACGGCGCTGCCCGCCAGACACAGCGTTGCCGAAAACGCCAGCGTCCAGCGGTCGGACAGCTCACCCTTGGCAGTCGGCCGCCAGGCCGTCCGGGCCATCTTTGCATCGATGCGCTGCTCGACCAGGCAATTGAATGCAGCCGCGGCGGCTGCCACCAACCAGATGCCGATCGTCGCCGCAATGACCAGCGTCCAATCAGGAACGCCAGGGACGGCCAGCAGCATGCCGATGACGGCGCAGAAGACGATCAACTGGACCACGCGCGGCTTGGTCAGCGCGTAGTACTGCCGCAACCGCGGCAGTCGCGATGGTGTGGTGATCGAGGAACTGAGGGATTCGGCCATGAATTCAGGTGCAGCCGTCATTTTACGAGTCCGACTCCGCCGGCCGCGCGCTCACCCGACTGCACGGCGGGAATAGGCCGAATCGCAGGCAGGCCGGCGCGACCTTGCAGCCCGCGTACCCAGGCGACGGTCAGTGCGGTAACCAGCGCCGCGGCGCCGCCGGTGTGAGCAAGTGCAGCGAGCAGCGGCCAATCGAGCACGACGTTGCTCAGTCCGCTGACAAATTGCCAGGCAGCCAGGCTGGTCAGCACGCGAGCCCAGTCACGCGAGCGCTGACTACCTTCCACCCAAAGGCGCCAAACCAGAGTGGCCAGCGTGACAAACACCACCAAGGCGCCAATCCGATGAACCATGTGGATCGCAGTCAATGCTTCGAACGGCAGGAATCCACCGTCACGCCCCATGCCCAACGGTCGCAGCAGCGTAAAGCCATCTTCAAAATCCATGTCTGGCCACCATTGGCCTTGACAGCTCGGGAAGTCCCGGCAGGCCAGCACCGCGTAATTGGTGCTAACCCAGCCGCCCAGCGCAGCCTGGACGATGACCAGGATCAGCAACGCACCCAGGCCGCGACGCAATGCCGGCGCAACGGACCAAGGCTGCGGCCGATAGCCCTGACTTTGCACAGCCAGCAGCATCAGGAGAACGAGACCGCCGAGCAGATGCAAGGTGACGATAGCGGGATACAGCTTCATCGTCACGGTGAGCGCACCGAAGGCGCCTTGGACGCAGACCCAGATCAACGTCACAGTGGCCCACCAAGGTGAAACCGGCAGTCGGTCGCGGCGAGCCGTCAACCAGCTGGCGGCGGCCAAGACGACGATCAACATGCCGACGCCGGTGGCGAAATAGCGATGAATCATCTCGACCCAGGCCTTGCCGTGCGTCACGGGACCTGTCGGCATTGCGGTCTGTGCGGCTTCGATGTGCTGGCTGGCACCGACCGGGCTGACGCTGCCATAACAACCCGGCCAGTCCGGGCAACCCAGTCCCGAATCGGTGAGACGTGTGAAGGCGCCGAACAGCACCAGGTCGAAGGTCAGGAACAGCGTCAACGCGGTCAACCCGAACAACCGACTCTTGGCATCGCCACCGCGATGGCGTACCCATAGCCAGGCCAATGGGCCCAACGCCAGCAAACCACCGAGCGCTACCATGCGCAGCAACGGTGAAAGGTCGACCAGCGAAGACGTATCCATGGCCAAGTTCTCAGTCAGCGACCGGGTTGGTCCCACGAAGCGGACGCCCGCAGCAACCGCTCGATGTCGCGCTTGAACTTGGCAGGCTCAGGATCGACCGGCGCCCTCATCATCCAATTGCCCATCGGATCGACCAAGTAGACATGCTCTTCAAGTGCGCGCCCGGCAGTCGGCGCCAACCACTTCGACACCGCCTGCGTTGTCGTCAGAAGCGCCTCGGCGCCGGTTGCGCTGAGCAGATCGTCGGCCGGCTGGTTGGCATCGACAACCAGCCAGACCTTGTCGATCCGCTCTTTTTCGCGCCCGAGCGTTTCGCGAAGTTGCCGCATCAGCACCAGGTTGCGGCCGCAGCGCTCATCGCAGGCCGACGCCGCGACCGTCACCAGCAACCACTGTCCATGCAGACTGCGTGCGGTGACTGCTGAGCCGTCGAGATTGGTCAGGGGTAGATCGGCGGGAATCTCGAGCGGCGGCGTGATCAAGTCCGCGTAATTGGTTCGCGACTGCGGACGGACCACGTAGAAGGTGAAATACGATGCCAGCACGGGTGCGGCACAGACCGCCAGCACGGCGAACATCTGCCAGCGCCCCGCAGCCATACGGCGGCCACCCCCGAGCTCTGGGGTCGGCAGGCGATGGACCGTCATTCCGAGCGGTGAATTGGTGGGCGGGTCAGACTGTTTCACGTTTCTCAGCGAGCCACCTCGGGCGAATGATTTGAAACCAGGCATACAAAGCAACGATGACCGCGCAAAGGGCAAACCACTGAAACGCGTATCCGTAGTGCTTCTGGATATCGGCGGCCGGCGCGGCCCACATGCGCAGCAGACCATCGGGTCCGCTGGTCGCGTCTTCGGTTTGCAGCACTGTCACCGGCAGGACCAGCTGCGCCAGTTGCCGGGCTGATGCATCAAGATCGAGATTCTGCCGGATCGGCCCCTGGCCGTCGGCACCCAACTCGAACAGCCGCGCTGGTGGCGGGGCGACACGTCCGATCACTTCCACCAGCCCGGTCGGCGTCGGCACGTCGGGCAACCGGGTTCGCACATCGTTGTCGCGCGCAACCCATCCCCGCTGGACCCAGATCAACGAGCCCGACGACGCCGATGTTGCGGCGGGATCCGGGCTGACCTGCAAGCGCAACGGCGTCAGCACGAAGAATCCCGGCCTTGTGTTCATCTGCCGGTTGTCCAGAAAAATCGTTGCCGCAGCGATCCAGACGCCGCGCAGCCTGACCTGCCGCTGATGCTGCGCAACCGCCTCCTGCGGGCTTGCGGCAAGCGCAGCCTGCGGCAGCATCGGCAACGCAGAGCGCTCGTCGATCTCCTGTTGCAGCGATTGCTTGTGCGCAGCGCGGTCGAGTTGCCAGATGCCGAGCCGAAACGTGAGCGCCGCGCACGTCAGCGCGGCCACCAGCACCAGCGCTGCACGTTTGCCGAAGCCGGGGCGGGGCGGGCGTCGGATCGGCTCCGACAAACCTTTTGAATGCCCATTCGGCGGGTACGGCCGATAATCCTGTTCCATGAAATTTATGGTTGCACTGGCATTCATCGCGATCCTGGGAGCGCTGGCCTATGCCGGGCTGTCGATGGTTCGAGACAGCAGCGATACCAAGGTCAAGACTCCGAACATGATGCGCGCACTCGCCTTGCGGGTCGGCCTCTCGGTGCTGCTGTTCCTGTGTTTGTTGGTCAGCTACAAGCTGGGCTGGATCCGTCCGACTGGCATTCCGCTGGGGTGAGCCAATCTGCAGCCGGCCTGGCGCGGGATTGAATGATCTGTCAGTAGACGAAGGCCGCTGCCGCGGCCTTCTTGGAACTGCCAGGGTCAGTGATTTCTTATAGCCAGTAGACCACCACGTACAAGCCGAGCCAGACGACGTCGACGAAGTGCCAGTACCAGGCCGCGCCTTCAAAGCCGAAATGGCGCTCGGGGGTGAAGTGCCCCTTCTGCAGCCGCAGCGTGATGAACAACAGCATCAACATGCCGACAAAGACGTGAAATCCGTGGAAGCCGGTCAACATGAAAAACGTCGAGCCAAACACGCCCGAGCTGAGCTTGAGGTTCAGATCGTTGTACGCATGGCTGTATTCGTAACCCTGGACGAACAGGAATGTCAGCCCGAGCAGAACAGTCACCCACATGAAGCCGATGGTCTTCGCACGATGGCCGGCCAGCAAGGCGTGGTGCGCGATCGTCAGCGTGACACCCGAGGTCAGCAGCAGCGCTGTGTTAATTGTCGGCAGCGGCCAGGGGCCCATGGTTCGGAACGGCTCGACGATGCCGGCGGGCGACGCGGTTGCCCCGGCCTGCGAACTGGGCCAGATCGCCTTGAAATCAGGCCAGAGAATGGCGTTATCAAGGCTGCCCAGGTTCGGGATGGCGTGCACTCGGGTCCAGTACAAGGCGCCGAAGAAGGCAGCAAAGAACATCACCTCCGAAAAGATGAACCAGCTCATGCTCCAGCGAAACGAGACGTCGATGCGGTCGCTGTACAGGCCGCTTTCGCTTTCACGAATCGCGGTGCGGAACCAGGCCTGCATCACGTAGGCCCACAACAGCAAGCCCAAGAACAGAGAGTAAGCGCCCCAAACCGCGCCGTTGACCCATTGCCCAGCACCCAATATCACGAAAAACAGCCCGACCGAGGCAAGCACTGGGAATGCCGATGGGGATGGAACGAAATAGTAGGGAGCCTTCGAAACCGAATGCCCGGTGTGTGCCGCTGCCGACATGTTTTCTCCTGAAATCCTGAATTCCGTTAAACCGCGTCGACCGCTGTCAGGCAGCGACGCCGGCAAATATCACAGCCATCCCGCAAGCTCGCGTCATCAGGCGGCAATCCCGCTGGACAAGACCCAATTCACCACCAACAGCAGAACCGCTATGAACAGCAACGCGCTGACCACCCCGGCGATCGCCAGGTGCAGCGGATTCAACTGGTCGACATCTTTTTCGTAGTCGGCTGACTTGCGAACCCCGAAGAACGACCACGCGACCGCCTTCATCGTCTGTCCGAACGACATCTTGCGCCGCACCGCCGAGCGCAAACCACCATCCGGTGCGTTCACGAACCCGCTCCCTTGCCGACGAGGGCGACCTCGCCCGGCGCTGCCGGAACGCGCCCACCAACCTCGAAGAAGGTATACGACAAGGTGATGGTCGTCACGTCTTTCGGCAACTTCGAGTCGACCACGAATACCACCGGCCACTGCTTGCTCTCGCCGGGTGCCAAGGTATATTCACTGAAGCAAAAACAATCCAGCTTGTTGAAATGAGCGCCGGCCTGCTTCGGCGCATAACTCGGGATGGCTTGCGCAGTCATCGTGCGGTTCTGGTCATTGCGGAACTCGTACATCACGGTCGCCATTTCTCCGGGATGCACCTGCAAGGTGCTCACGGCCGGCTTGAACTTCCACGGACCGCGTGCATTCGCATCGAATTCGACCGTGATGGTTCGGCTGGTATCGACCTGGCTGTTGACCGAGCGGCTCTTGCCGGGCGCACCAGGCTGATTCAGTTCGGCCCGCGACAAGACGTTGATACCGAGCGCATCGCAGATCGAACGGTAGAGCGGCACCAACGCAAATCCGAACGCGAACATCGCCGCGGTAACGACCAGCAGCTTGCCGACCATGCGCCGGTTGTCGATGGTCAGCATCGCCAATCGTTTTGCGGGATTCAGTTTCATTGAATATCAGGCTCCGAGCAGTACGGCCTTGGTGACGAAGCCGATCAAAAAGACGGCGGCAACCGACGCCAGGATCATCGCCAAGCGGAGGTTCTGCTTCTTCTGCTCTGGAGTCATCACAATCGATCGATCAACAGCTGACGATCAGGCAACGATTCGCGTCGCGCTGGCGTTGAGCTTCGGCGGCTCTTCGAAGGTATGGAACGGCGCCGGTGACGCCACTTCCCACTCCAGGCCTTCGGCGCCTTCCCATGGCCTCTGCGGTGCAGGCTCGCCTTTGCCGCGCATCATCGGAACGACGATGAACAGGAAAAAGTAGACCTGCATCAGGCCGAACCAGAACGCGCCGATCGACGCCACCATGTTGAAATCAGCGAACTGCAAGGGGTAGTCGGCGTAGCGTCGCGGCATGCCGGCCAGGCCGAGAAAGTGCATCGGGAAGAAGGTCAGGTTGAACGCGATCAACGAACCCCAGAAATGGATCTTGCCGCGGGTTTCGTTGTACATCACACCGGTCCACTTCGGGGCCCAGTAATAGACGCCGGCAAACATCGCATACAGCGAACCGGCGACCAGCACGTAGTGGAAGTGCGCCACGACGTAGTAGGTATCCTGCAACTGAATATCGACTGGCGCAGCAGCCAGGATCAGGCCAGTGAAGCCGCCCATCGTGAACACGAAGATGAAGCCGACCGCGAACAACATCGGTGTCTCGAAGGTCATCGAGCCGCGCCACATGGTGGCGATCCAGTTGAAGATCTTCACTCCGGTCGGCACCGCGATCAGCATCGTCGCGTACATGAAGAACAGCTGTCCCGTTACCGGCATGCCGGTGGTGAACATGTGGTGCGCCCACACGATGAACGACAGGATGGCAATCGACGCCGTCGCATAGACCATCGACGTGTAGCCGAACAAGCGCTTGCGGGCGAAGGCCGGGATGATGGCGCTGACGATGCCGAAAGCCGGCAAGATCATGATGTAGACCTCGGGGTGACCGAAGAACCAGAAGATGTGCTGGTACATCACCGGGTCGCCGCCACCGGCCGGGTTGAAGAAGCTGGTGCCGAAGTGGCGGTCGGTAAGCGTCATCGTGATCGCACCGGCCAACACGGGCATCACCGCGATCAGCAGGTAGGCGGTGATCAGCCAGGTCCAGCAGAACAGCGGCATCTTCATCAGCGTCATGCCCGGCGCGCGCATGTTCAGCACCGTGACAATGATGTTGATCGAGCCCATGATCGAGCTGGCGCCCATGATGTGCATCGCGAAGATGCCGGCGTCCATCGACGGCCCCATCTGCAGCGTGAGAGGCGCATACAAGGTCCAGCCGGCCGCCGGAGCGCCACCGGGCATGAAGAACGAACCGACCAGCATCAGTGCGGCCGGAATCAGCAGCCAGAAGCTGAAGTTGTTCATCCGCGCGAAAGCCATGTCGGCCGCGCCGATCTGCAGCGGAATCATCCAGTTCGCGAAGCCGACGAAGCCCGGCATGATGGCGCCGAACACCATGATCAGCCCGTGCATCGTCGTCAGCTGGTTGAACAGCTGCGGGTTGACGAACTGCAACCCCGGCTGGAACAACTCCAGTCGGATCAGCATCGCCAGCACACCGCCGACCATCAGCATCGCGAAAGAGAACAGCAGGTACATCGTGCCGATGTCCTTGTGGTTCGTCGCGTACAACCAGCGGCGCCATCCAGCCGGCGCGCCATGGTCGTGATGATCGTGGTCATGGGCATGACCGTGGTCATGGGGGTCGAGCACTGCACTCATGATTGATCCTTGAAGCTTTTTCTTGATGCTTACTTGCGGGCTGCCATCACTTCTGACGGCTGCACGACCTGCCCGGTCTTGTTCGACCAGCTATTCTTGGTAAAGGTCGCCACGGCTGCGAGATCGGTATCGCTGAGCTGTTTCCACGACGGCATCGCACCAGCGTTCTGCCCATTCAAAAGCACGCCGATCTGCTTGCCATGATCGGCGTCGAGCACCACCGCAGCACCGTCGAGCGGCTTGATGGGGCCGGCACCTTTGCCGCTTGCCTGGTGACAGGCAACGCAGTTCGCTGCGTAGACCTTCTCACCACGCTCCAGCATCGCCGGCAGTTCCCAGACCTTGGCCGGATCGTCGAGTGCGGCGGCCATCTCCTTTTGCTTTCCAGCCACCCAGGTGGTGTAGTCGGTCTGCGACAACACCTTCACGTGGATCGGCATGTAGGCGTGTTCCTTGCCACACAACTCGGCGCACTGACCATAAAAATCACCGGTCTTCTCGGCGCGGAACCAGGTATCGCGCACAAAGCCCGGGATTGCATCCTGCTTCACGCCGAAGGCCGGCACCATCCAGGCGTGGATCACGTCGTTGGCGGTGGTGATGATGCGGATCTTCTTGTCCACCGGAACGACCAGCGGGTTGTCGACCTTCAGAAGATAGTTGTCACCAGACGGCTTGCCAGAGTTGGACATTTCGCGATGCGCGTTGTCGAGCGTCGAGACGAATCCGATGCCCGCCCCTTCGCCGTTCAAATAGTCGTAGCCCCACTTCCACTGGATGCCAGTTGCCTTGATCGTGATATCGGACGCACTGGTGTCCTTCATCGCCACCACCACACGCGTGGCCGGCAGCGCCATCAGGATGACAATGATGAACGGCACGATGGTCCAGACGATCTCGACCGTCGTGCTTTCATGGAAATTCGCCGCCTTCGCACCCTTTGATTTGCGGTGCTTGAAGATCGAATAGAACATCACGCCGAACACGCCGATGAAGATCAGCACGCAGATGATCATGATGAAGTTGTGCAGCCACTGCTGCTCGACCGCGATGCGCGTCACCGGCGGATGCAGATCGAGCTGATTGACCGCCGGCCCGCCTGGCAGATCGTTGACCGCACGGGCAGCCGCCGCGGCCAGGCTCAACCCGAGGCCGAGACCCGCCTGTGGAGCCCAATTCGCCACCCGTTGCAACAGCGCTTTCGTCTTCATCATCGTTTTCAACTCAGTTTTCGAATGAGGTTCAGGCGGCACTGGCCGGCTGGGAATAGGGGCGGCGCAAGGCGGTGCGCAGTTCGTCGGCGAGTTTGCGTCTCAATTCGGGACGGATGAAACGGCCGACAAAAATGCGCCGACCTTGCCCGGTCAATTCGACCAGGGAGTTGTCGCCTGAGCGCGGCTCTACTCGAACCCATGCTGCCTGGAACTCGACGCGATCGACGCGGCTACCGCAGGAATACTCGACCGTCAGGGTGTCGTGATGCAGCGCAATGCGCTCGCGATCGGCGGCGTGGCGCGCATACAGCAGCATGGCCGCGCCGACGGCGATCAACTCGATCCACGCAAACGACATCACCATTCGTGCGCCCTGAAACCAGAAAATAGTCGCGATCGTCATCGAAATCAGACACATCACAGCAAACAGGCCCAGCATCTGGCCTGGCGCCAGCGAACAGTTGCGCTTGAGCAGCCAGTCGATCTGCCAACCACCCGTGCCATCGCCGGATTCGCTACCGAATTGCCAGTGCCGGGTCTTGGCAGCGACACTGAAATCGATGGGGGTGGTGGTTGCCGACATGTTGCTACCGCTTGAAACTCCAACAATCCCGGCAAGCCATGCTGACCTGATCGCAAGGCCGAAGCTTGACTTCCGCATATCTTGAACTCTGAATATTGCAGACGCTTTCGAACCGCGTACAACCGATGATTTTAGCCCACGCTGGCGTATTCATTCGCCAAGCTGCCGTGGCTCGCGGATGAGCTGGCGCATCTCATCGAGGCTGACTGTCGTATTGGCGGCCGTAGCGCGCCGCGGCGCGGCCTTGAATGCGTGTCCGTAGGCGACTTCGAAGCTCAGTTGCAAGCGGCCGTCCGGGCCGCGCAATTGCTCAAGCGCAAGTTCCAGATTGCGTCTCCAGCCGGGTGTGCGCAAACCGCGGAAACGAGCCGGCGCAACATTGCCACCGAGCCCGCGCAATTCGGCCAGCAAATCGGCTGCAGTTGCCCAGGTCAGCGTCAATGTCTCCTGATCCATCACCGGGTCTGCGAATCCGGCCTGCACCAGCATGTCGCCGAAATCATGCATGTCTACGAAATCGACCCCGATCGGCCCCCATCCCAGCACACCATAAAGCGCCCTCAGTTGCTTCAGGCTATCCGGTCCGAGGCAAGAGAACATCAGGAATCCATCGACCTGCAGCGCGTCGTGCCAACGCTGCAGCAGGCGTGGTGGGTCGCTCACAGCATGCAGCACCATGTTCGCCCACACGAGTTGACTAGCGTCGGCGGGCAGCGCTTGAACCTCGTCGACGATGACATTACCGCCGCCGATGCTCCAGCGGCGCGCCGACCACCACGGCAATTTCCGCCGAGCCCGAGTTGCTTCGCTCCATGCTGCGTCGGGTTCGACGACGATCCGGCTCGCGTCCGGATAAGCCTCGGTGAGCAGATCGTCGCTGCCGCCCAGCGCGCCCCACCATTCGATGATCTGGCTGGGCCGCAGGCGAATCAACAACAGGCGCTGCGCCATGCGGCGCGCAACCTCGGCGTGCAGCCATGGGGCGGCGCCCTGGTCGGGCTGCGGTCTGCGCAACAGGCGTCGCAACTGGGCCCTCACGGCCAACGGATCGATCACACGTTCAGCCATCGTGAACAAGTATATTGACGAGATGCCCGATGCCATGCGCCTGCCCGAATTGCCCTCGCAATGCGGCATCTGTCGGGGCTGGGGCTGGTCGATGCTGTGTGGCAGCTGTATCGAACGTTTTGCCAAGCGGCGAGCCCGTTGCCGGCGCTGTGCCTTGCCGGTGGGCGATGCGATTGAGGTCTGCGGACGTTGCCTGATCGAGCCGCCCAGCCATGACCTGGCGATCTCAGCGCTCGACTATGCGGCCCCTTGGGATGGGGTGATCGCACAGTTCAAGTTTCATTCCGCGCTGGAACTCGCCGCTGCCCTGACCGAGCGCCTGCTCGCTGCCACCCGGGCCACCCCGCTTCCACCACCCGGGCTGATCCTGCCCGCACCGGTCAGTCCGCGCCGATTGCGCGAGCGCGGCTACAACCAGGCCTGGGAGTTGGCACGGCGACTGGCGAGCCGCCTTGGCGCACCCGCCAGCCCTGATCTGCTGCTGCGGGTGGCTGACCGGCCGCCGCAGCTGTCCCTGCCGCGCAAGGACCGGCTTGCCAATGTGCGCAACGCCTTCGCAGTCGACCCACTGCGGCGCGGCGAATTGAACGGCCGCGACGTGACCGTGGTGGACGACGTGATGACCACCGGCGCCACCGCTGAGGAGATCACCGGCGTGCTGCGGCGGGCCGGCGCCGCCCGCGTGCAGATCTGGACCCTCGCCAGGACGCCGGCGCCCGGCGAGTAAGCCATGTTCAACATCGTTCTGGTACACCCGGAAATTCCGCCCAATACCGGCAACGTGATCCGGCTGGCCGCCAATACCGGCTGCCGCCTGCACCTGATCGAACCGCTGGGCTTCTCGATGGAAGACCGCCTGCTGCAGCGCGCCGGACTCGACTATCACGAATATGCCCGCGTCGAGCGCCATGGCAACTGGGCCTCGTTTCTTCAGCAGGCCGACGGCAACACCAACCGGATGTTTGCCTTCACCACACGCGGCAGCGCCAGCCTGCCCGCCATCTCCTGGCAAGCCGGCGACTGGCTCGTTTTTGGCTCGGAAACAGCCGGACTGCCCGCCGATATCCGCGAAAGCTTCGCGCCCGACCGCAGGGTTCGACTGCCGATGCGCGATGGCCAGCGCAGCCTCAACCTCAGCAACGCCGTGGCGGTGGCCGTATTCGACGCCTGGCGCAGTTGCGGCTATCAGGGAGCATCTGAGTATCGACCGCCCGCCGTTTAAGAGCGCAAGCGACTGGCGGCTTCAGCCGCGCCGGGGTGGGCTTATTCCCTTCGCGAGTCGCGCGCCATCAATGCGCCGACCGCCGCGCCAGCACTCAGGCGCGCCTCGATCACATCAACGACGGCCTGCGTGATCGGCATGTCGACACCGAGCGCCTGCGCCCGCTGCAACACCATCGGCGCGCAATGCACGCCTTCCGCCACATGGCCAAGCGTCTGCAGGATCGACGAAAGCGGCTGGTTCTGCGCCAACCTGAGTCCGACCTGCCGGTTGCGCGACAACGAGCCGGTTGCGGTCAGCACCAGATCGCCAAGCCCGGACAATCCCATGAAGGTCTCCGCCCGGGCACCAAGCGCAACACCGAGCCGAGTCATCTCGGCCAGCCCGCGGGTGATCAACGCCGCGCGCGCATTCAGACCCAGGCCATGGTCATCCCCATCGGGAGCGCCGGCCTGCAGGCCATCGGCGATGCCGGTTGCAATCGACATCACGTTCTTTACCGCACCACCCACCTCGACACCGATCGGATCGTCCGAGGTATAGACGCGCAGGCTGTCGCCGTGGAACGCCTGCACCGCGCGATCGCACACCGCGGCGCTGGCGCTTGCCGCGACCAGCGCGGTGGGTTGGCCGCGAGCGACCTCGATTGCAAAACTTGGCCCCGACAACACGCCGCACGACCGCTCGGGCAGCAGTTTCGCCGCCACTTCGTTGGCCAGCTCGCCGCTGTCCCGGGAGAAGCCTTTGCAAAGCCAGACCACCGGCGTGTCGGCCCCGGACTTTTGACCGATGATCCGCAACATGTCACCCAAGCCGGCCATCGGGGTGGCGACAACGATCAAGCCACCCTGCGCGTGCGCCAGCGAGTCATCCAAGTCGTCGCTGATGTGCAGGCCGACGGGCAAGGCGACCTCATCGAGGTAACGCGCATTGCGTCGCAGCGACAGCATTCGGGCAACCTGATCGGGATCCCGAGCCCACAGACGGACTTGGTGTCTACTGCAAGCCTGCACCGCCAGGGCGGTTCCCCACGCTCCGGCGCCCAGCACGGTGATGTTCACGTCGCTGCCTCGCACGGGCGGCCGCGGTCCGCGTCGTGGCATGCCGACAACGAGCGCAGCGTGTGTTGCTGCTCATCCCGCCTTGCGGCGTGATCAGTTGACCGCAGTGCTGGCACCATTGGATGCCGCGGCGGCCTGGGCCTGCTGGGCGTCGAACATTGCCTGGAAGTTCATCTCGGTCAGAACCACCGGTGGGAAGCCGGCGCGCGTGCAGACATCGGAAACGATGGCGCGCAGATACGGATAGATGATGTTGGGACAGGCGATCCCGATGATTCTTTGAAGATCGGCGTCGGGCACATTGCGAATCTCGAAAATGCCGGCCTGCTTGGCTTCGACCAGAAACAGGACCTTGTCGCCGACCTTGGTGGTGACGGTTGCCGTCACGGTCACTTCGTACATCGCGTCGGCAACCGTCTCGGCACCGAGGCCCAGATTGATATCGACCTGCGGCTGAGCCTGCTCAAGCAGGATCTGCGGCGAATTCGGCTGCTCCAGCGACAAATCCTTCAGGTACAGACGCTGAATCTGGAACAGGGGCGCGTCGGGATTTTCGGTCGCTGCGGAATTCTCTGAAGTCTGAACGTCGTCGGCCATGGATGAAATGTCTCTGGGAGTGGAATATGAAAAACGCCCGCCGCCGACCCGGCCGCGAGCGAATGAGGCGAGGATTATGGTCGCCCGCGTCGCCCGATCAGGCGGCGGAGAGCAAGGGCTGCAGTTCTCCGGCCCGGTCGAGCGCAATCAGGTCATCGCAACCGCCGACATGGGTATCGCCGATGAAAATCTGCGGCACAGTGCGCCGGCCGGTCAAATCCATCATCACCGATCGTTGCATCGGGTCGAGGTCGACACGGATCTCGTCGAGTGTTTCGACACCACGCTCGCGCAGCAACTGCTTGGCGTGAATACAGAACGGACACACCGCGGTGGTGAAAATCTTGACTGGTGACATGGATAAATCGTGGTTCGTGATCAGGCCGCTTTGTCGACCGGCAAATTTGCCTCGCGCCAGGCCGCAAGTCCGCCGGCCAATGGGCGTGCGTTTTCGTAACCGAGCTTGTGCAGGATAGCGACGCCGCGCGCAGCGCGGGAACCGGTCGGACACACCACCACAACAGGCAAGGATTTGTTCTTCGGCAGGTCGGTCGATTTTTCGAGCTTGGCCAGCGGAACGTTGCGCGCACCGGCCGGATGGCCGCTGGCAAACTCGGCCGGTTCGCTCACATCGAGCAGCATCGCGCGTTCGCGATTGATCAGGCGCACCGCCTCGCTGGTGCTCACCTTGCCGGAGCCGCCGCCCCGCGATAACAGCGGCCACAGCAGCAGACCGCCGGACACCAGCGCAGTGACGAAGAGGAACCAGTTGTCGATGAAAAATTTCACGAAGTAGGCCCGAACGGGTGCCGGGTCAGTTTGAGCAACCCGGGATTATAGAATTTGTCGCTTCGGGCCACTGACCTGACGGCCCTTCTCATCCAAAAGCCTCTGCCATGCCTCAACTCGTGCTGATCCGCCACGGCGAATCGACCTGGAATCTGGAAAACCGTTTCAGCGGCTGGACCGACGTCGCGCTGACACCCACCGGCATTGCTCAGGCGCAGCAAGCAGGCCGCATCCTGAAGGCCGACGGTTTCGAATTCGATGTCGCCTACACCTCGGTGCTGCAGCGGGCGATCTGGACGCTCTGGCATGCACTCGATAAAATGGATCGGACCTGGGTACCAGTGGTGAACAACTGGCGATTGAATGAGCGGCACTACGGTGCACTGCAGGGGCTGAACAAGGCCGAGACGGCGAAGCAACATGGCGATGCCCAGGTGTTGATCTGGCGACGCAGCTACGACACGCCGCCGCCCGCCCTCGAGCCGGGCGACGAACGGTCCGAGCGCGCCGATCCACGCTATGCCAAGCTCGATCCACAACAGATTCCGCTGACCGAATGCCTGAAGGACACCGTGGCGCGTGTCCTGCCGCTGTGGCACTCGACCATTGCGCCGGCCATTCGCGACGGTCAGCGCGTACTGATCGCCGCCCACGGCAACAGCATTCGTGCCCTGATCAAATATCTGGATGGCGTCAGCGACGACGATATCGTCGGACTGAACATTCCCAACGGCATCCCGTTGTTGTATGAGCTCGACGCGGACCTGAAACCACTGAGCAACCGATACCTCGGAGATCCCGAAGCCGCGGCACAGGCCGCCGCAGCGGTGGCGAATCAAGCCAAGGGCTGAATCTGATCAGGTTCGCCAACGCACGCCGGACTACCGCCCCGCAGGGCGGCTTCGATCTCGCCGCTCAACAAGGCGGCGAGCCGCCGCCGATCGGCGTGGCGCACACCGTGCGCCGGCAACACGCGCACCTTGACCAGCACGCCATCGCCGCAAGCGATTCGCCAGAAGCTTTCGATCAGTGTGGTCTCGCCGATGAAACTGACTGCGTCACTGACGGCGTCGCTGCTGTCCGAATAGGCCAGCACGATTGACTGAACCGGCACCTCGCTTACCACCGCGGCCTGCAGCAGGTTGGCATGGAACGGCAACACCTGGCGGCCGTCCGAGGTTGTCCCCTCAGGAAAAATCGCCACCGTTTCGCCGTCCATCAGGGATTGCGCCATCGTGTGAACCACCCGCACCGCATCACGCTTGCGCTCGCGTTCGATGAACAGCGTACCGGCGGCTGCGACCAGCATTCCGAGCACCGGCCATTTGCGAACGTCCGCCTTGGAGACGAAACGGGCGTCTGGGCAGACCGAATGAATGGCCATGATGTCGAGCCACGAGATGTGGTTGGCCACCAGCAGCTTGGCCCCAGGACGCGGTGTGCCGGATTGAACCAGCCGCACGCCCATCAGCCGCAATACCTTGATCGACCACCACTGCACCTTGGCGGCCCGCCCGGCCGGGCTCATGCGCGGAAAGCGCAGCCTGGCGATGAAGATGCCATGCATCAGATGCGCGACCGTGCGCGCCAATCGTGCGATCGCGCGCACGCGGCGCGCCGCCATCGGCGTCGCGTCCGCCATTAGCCAGCCCTGGCAGCCGATTCCAGCTCGAACGCCAGGTTGCCGGCAACCACCGTGGCCACCACGCGCCCCGGCAGCTCATGGCCGGTGAACGGCGTGTTGCGGCCCTGGCTGCGCAGCAGCTTCGGATCAACGCGCCAGGACACCAGCGGATCGAACACGCAGACATCGCCGACGCCGCCCTCGACCAGGCGGCCGGCGCTGGCTGCCAACGAGCCGAGCGCATTGCCGAGCACGCGCACCGGCTCGCACGTGACGGTGGCCAACGCGCGATGCAGCCCGCTGCGCGGATCGGCAAACGCGTCGTCGCCCCATTTGAGCGCCAGGCTCAACAACAGCTCGAGCCCGCTGGCACCGGGCTCGGCTTCGGCGAACGGCAAAGTCTTGGCGTCTTCATCGACTGGCGTGTGATCGCTCACCAGTGCATCGATCGTGCCATCAGCCAGACCGGCACGCAGCGCGTCGCGGTCACGCTGCTGACGCAAGGGGGGCGTCAAACGCATCGCCGAATCGAAATAGCCGATATCCATGTCGGTCAGGTGCAGCGAATTGACGCTGACATCACAGGTGACCGGCAAGCCTTCGGCTTTCGCCGTGCGCACGAGTTCGACGCCGGCCGCGCTCGACAATCGACACAGATGCACACTGGCCCCGCTGCTGCGCATCAGCTCGAAAATGGTGTGCAATGCCACCGTTTCGGCAATTGCCGGCACCCCGGTCAGCCCCAATCGTGTGGCAACGGCTCCACTGGCCGCCACACCATTGCCCAGCCATTTGTCCTGCGGACGCAGCCAGACCGAATAACCAAAGGTCGACGCATATTGCATCGCGCGCATCAGGATCAAGGTGTCGCAAACCGCCACCTCGGCCTGCGAAAAGCCGACGCAGCCGGCCTCGGTCAACTCGGCCATCTCGGTGAGCACCTCGCCGGCCAAGCCGCGAGTCAATGCGCCGAGCGGAAACAGGCGGCACAAGCTGAGCTTGCGGGCGCGGAATTTCAGCATTTCGACCAGCCCCGGCTCGTCGAGTACCGGGTCGGTATCGGGCAGGCAGACCAGACTGGTCACGCCGCCGGCAGCCGCCGCATTGAGCTCGCTTTCGAGCATGCCTTCGTGTTCGTAGCCCGGCTCGCGCAGCCGTGCGGCCAGGTCGACCAGACCAGGGGCGACGATGCAACCGCTGGCATCGATGGTGCGTTCGGCACGGCCCACGTCGAGGTTGGACCCGATGGAGACGATGCGCCCACCGCTGATCAGCAGATCGGCAAATTCGTCGCGGCCGCTGGCGGGATCGATCACCCGGCCGTTGCGGATCAGCAGGTTCATGCGGGCCTCCGGTGCGTGATGACTACCCCTCGGCCGCTGCGTACAGCGGCCGATCCCCCGAGGGGATGCGAGCCGGCTTGGGAGCGGCCCGGCGCTCGGCCCGCGATGACTGCCCCTCGGCCGCTGCGTACAGCGGTCGATCCCCGCGGGGATGCGGGCCGGCTTGGGAGCCGCCTGGCGCCCGGCCCGCAAACAAAAGGTGGCTCAAGCGCTGTTGCCGGCAATGATCGACATCACCGCCATGCGCACGGCGATGCCGAAAGTAACCTGCGGAAGGATCACGCTCTGACTGCCGTCGGCGACCGCAGAATCGATCTCGACACCGCGGTTGATCGGGCCCGGGTGCATCACGATGGCATCGGATTTCGCCAATGCAAGTTTCTCCGGCGTCAGGCCGAAACTCTTGAAGAATTCGCCTGCGCTGGGCAGCATCGCGCCGCTCATGCGCTCGTTCTGCAGGCGCAACATGATGATCACGTCGGCGCCACGGATGCCTTCGGCCATGTCGTGGCAGACGCGCACACCCATCTCGCGAAAATCGGCCGGTACCAGGGTCTTCGGGCCGACGGCGCGGATCTCCGGTACGCCCAGCGTCGTCAAGGCGTGGATATCGGAGCGCGCGACGCGCGAATGCACGATGTCGCCAACGATGGCCACCGTCAGTCCGGTGAAATCTTTTTTGTAGTGGCGGATCGTGTACATGTCGAGCAGGCCCTGCGTCGGATGCGCATGGCGCCCGTCGCCGGCATTGACGACTCGCACGTGAGGCGCCACGTGTTGCGCAATCAAATAAGGCGCCCCGCTTTCGGCATGCCGAACGACAAACATGTCGGCGTGCATCGCCGACAGGTTGGCAATGGTGTCGAGAAGACTTTCACCCTTGGCCGTCGACGAGCGCGAAATGTCGAGGTTGATGACGTCGGCCGACAACCGCTTGGCGGCGATCTCGAAGGTGGTGCGGGTGCGGGTGCTGTTCTCGAAAAACAGATTGAACAGGCTCTTGCCGCGCAGCAACGGCACCTTCTTGACCTCGCGGTCGTTGACGCTGAGGAAACTGCCCGCGGTGTCGAGAATCTGGTGGATCACCGCACGTGGCAAACCCTCGATCGACAGCAGATGGATCAACTCGCCATGCGCGTTGAGCTGGGGGTTGCGTCGGGACAGCATCAGTGAACGTCGAAACTCAGCAGTCCGGCCTCGTCGCGCGCCAGCGACAAACGACGCTCGGCCGGCAGATCGATGGTTTCGGCGCTGAAAGCGGCCTGGATCGGCAGCTCACGTCCGCCGCGGTCAACCAGAACAGCGAGTGCAACGCTGGCAGGACGGCCGAAATCGAACAATTCGTTGAGGACGGCACGCACCGTGCGGCCGGTGTCGAGCACGTCGTCGATCAGCACGATGCGGCGACCTTCGATCTCGAACGGCAGCCGTGTCGCATCGGCACCAGCGGCCAGCCCGCGGGAACCGAAATCGTCGCGGTGCAGCGTGCTCGAGATGACACCGTGTTCACCCGCCCATTGAAGATCGCGCTGCAGGCGTTCGGCCAGCCACGCGCCGCCCGACCAGATACCGACTAGCACCGCGTCGTCAACCAGCAATTCACGAACGCCGGACAGCAGTTTCTGGTACAGCGCCTCGGCGTCGAGCGTCGGGAGTTCCATCTCAAGCCCCGGGCAGCGAGTTCAGAAATTGGTCGAGGATGATCGCGGCCGATGCCGCATCGACATCGACAGCTCCGTCGCCGATTGCCTCGGTGGTGGTGTAGCGCTCGTCGACCATGTGCACCGGCAGCCCGAAGCGACCTTCCAGTTGGCGCGCAAAACGGCGTGCGCGATGGGTATTTTCATGCGCAGCGCCATCGGGGTGAAATGGGATCCCGACCACCAATCCGTCCGGCTCCCATTCGGTGACCAAGGCACCGATTGCCGCGAAACGCGCATCACCCTCAAGGGATATCGTACGCAGTGGCCGGGCCGACCGTGTCAGGCTGTTGCCGGTTGCGGTGCCGACATGGCGGCGTCCGTAATCGAATGCCAGAAAGGACTGCGGGGTCTGGATGGAGGTGGCAGGTGGTGAAGCTGGTGGTCGATTCATGCGTGACCAGCTTCCTGGCTGAGCATCCGCACGTCGATGCCGAGCAGCGACAAGGCCTTCTCGTAGCGCTGCTCTACCGGTGTATCAAAAATGATGTCCGGTGCGGCTGCGACGTTGATCCAGCTGTTTCGGCCCATCTCGTCTTCGAGCTGTCCCGCCCCCCAACCGCTGTAACCCAGCGTAACCAGGATCTTCTTCGGACCGGCGCCATTCGACAAGGCTTCCAGCACATCCTTGCTGGTCGTCATCTCGAGACCGCCCGGAATCTTCAGTGACGAGCTGTATCGGGAAGCGTCGGACTCTTCATGCTCGTGGAGCACGAATCCGCGCTCGGTCTGCACCGGCCCGCCGAAATACACCGGCGTCTGCGCCAGATCGTCTCGCTCCAGCGGCAGTTCGACCTTCTCGAAAAGATTCTTCAACGTAATGTCGATCGGCTTGTTGATCACCAGACCAAGCGCTCCCTTGTCGGTATGTTCACACAGATAGACCACGGCGCCGGCAAAGATGTCCCCACCCATGCCGGGCATGGCAATCAGGAACTGGTTGGTGAAATTGACTTCGGCGTCAGCCATGAATTGATTTTATTCGGGTAATTGTCGGGTGAGCCGCTTCCGGACCGGTGCGGATGTCCGAGGTGGATAAGGTGATTCTGACTGCACAGGGAATCCGGAGGCAGATATGCCCCGGCTGTTGCACACTGGTGCCATGGTCAAGCCTCTGAATTCCGCGCTGATGTGGTTCCGGCGCGACCTCCGGGTTACAGACAACGCAGCGCTGCACCGCGCGTTGACCACCGCGACGCAGGTGTGGTGCGTATTCGTTTTCGACACCGATATCCTGGAAGAGCTGCCGCGCGTCGATCGACGGGTCGAATTCATCCGCGGCAGCTTGCTCGAACTCGATGCCGAGCTTGCGCGTGCAAATCCCGACGTTAGCGTGCGGCTGATCGTGCGGCACGGCAAAGCCGTCGACGAAATCACCGCACTGGCGGACACGTTGCAGGTCGATGCGGTGGTTGCCAGCCACGACGACGATCCGGCGGCGCTTGCGCGCGACGCCGATGTGCGGAAACGTTTGGCAGCGCGCCAGCGCGCATTCCACACCGTGAAAGACCATGTCATATTCGAGCGCAACGAGCTGCTCACACTGGCGGGCGCGCCGTATAGCGTTTTCACCCCCTACAAAAATGCCTGGCTGAAGAAGGTCGATGCCTTCTACCTGAAGTCCTTTCCAGTCGAACGCCATGCCAAGGCGCTTGCGGCGGCGCCAGTTGGGCTCGCGTTCGTCGTTCCGGAGCTGGCGCAGATCGGTTTCCAGCCAAGCAACCTGGCAACGTTGCCAATTCCGCTCGGCTGCAGCGGGGCCATCGCACAACTCGACGACTTCCTGCGTCGAATCGATGAGTATCACGATTCGCGCAATTTCCCAGCGCGCAAGGGCCCCAGCTACCTGTCGGTCCACTTGCGCTTCGGGACGATCTCGATCCGTCGGCTGGCACGCGAAGCGCATCGCCGCGCCGGAGCAGGATCGCAAGGCGCGGCAACCTGGCTTTCCGAACTGATCTGGCGCGATTTTTATCACCAGATACTGCACCATCACCCCCATGTGACCGATTCGGCGTTCAAGCCGGCCTATGACGAAATCGAGTGGGAAACCGGCCAAGCCGCCGAAGCAGCGTTCGTCGCCTGGTGCCAAGGCCGCACCGGCTATCCGCTGGTCGACGCCGCGATGGCACAGATCAATCACTCGGGTTACATGCACAACCGCCTGCGGATGATCGTTGCCAGTTTTCTGATCAAGGATCTGGGCATCGATTGGCGCTGGGGAGAACGCTATTTCGCGATCCACCTGAACGACTTCGACCTCGCCGCGAACAACGGAGGCTGGCAGTGGGCTGCATCCAGCGGTTGCGATGCCCAGCCTTACTTCAGGATTTTCAATCCGACCAGTCAGAGCAGGAAGTTCGATCCCGACGGTGTTTTCATTCGTCGTTACCTGCCACAACTGGCCGGGCTGCCCGACGCGGCATTGCACGATCCCGGCTCAGCCCGGCCGGCCGATCTGGAGGCGGCCGGCATCGTGCTGGGCCGCGACTACCCGCCACCGATCGTGCGGCACGATCAGGCGCGCCAGCGCACGCTGGAGCGTTACGCCGTCGTCAAACAACGCTGACGCGTTGCAGGCAATCGCTGACTGCACCGAGCAATTCGTCCTCGCCATAGGGCTTGCCGAGGTAACGGGCAACGCCGAGCGATTCGGCATGCACGCGGTGCTTGTCGGCGATCCGGGAGGTGATCATCACCACTGGCAAATCAGCGGTCAGCTGGTTGGCGCGCAGTTTCTCGACCAATTCATAGCTTGCGCTGAGTGACCGAGCCCGAAAGAAAGATCTTCCCGCATGATGCCCTCGTGCGCCGAGTCTTCGGCGTCCCAGAGCACGCCGCTGCTCAATTTCGTTCAACTCTGCCGCCAACGATCCTCGAGCATCTCGACCTCG
>JBBRID010000003.1:0-29130 GCA_038221635.1 Burkholderiales bacterium | reverse complement strand
CGGCGATGGCGCCGATTCGCACCGCAACGACGTTGATACCTTGACCCTCGGCCGCCAACGGGTTTTCTCCGACCATACGGATCGCCAGACCGAGCGGCGTGCGGTTCAACACATAGCCCAGCAGCGGAACCAGCGTCAAGGCCAACAACGTCAGCGGCGTCTGTGCATCGAGCACCGGCAGCGGCATCCACGCCATCTCTGCAAACGGCTCGATGGTCGGCGGGCTGTCGACTTTCGGAAAACCGACCCGGTAGGCGAAGCTTGCCAGGCTGGTGGCAAGCAAGGTGATGCCGAGGCCGGCCACATGCTGCGACAGCGACAGGCCGACCGTCAGCACACCATGCAACAGACCGAACGCCATGCCCGTGAGCGCAGCGACCGCAACGCCGGTCCACAAGCCGGCGCCGAGGTAGACGGCGAGCCAGCCGGTGAATGCGCCAGCGACCATGATGCCTTCGATGCCGAGATTCAGCACGCCGGCGCGTTCGCACAGCAACACGCCGAGCGTGCCGAGAATCAGCGGCGTCGCGATGCGCAGCACGGCCACCCAGAACGGCGCGGCCGTGACGAGATCGGCCACTTCAGCGAGCATGGCGCGGGCCTCTGAAGATGATGCGGTACTGGGCGAATACCGATGCCACCAACATGCTGAGCAGCGCTACCGCGACGATCACGTCGGCGATGTAGGTGGGCACATTGACGGCACGGCTCATGTCGTCGGCCCCGACCAGGATGCCGGCAACAAAAATCGCCGCCGCCACCACGCCGATCGGATTGAGCGCCGCCAGCATGGCAATCACGATACCGGTGTAGCCATAGCCGGGCGACATGTCGAGCGTCAGATAGGCGCTGCGGCCAGCCACTTCGATGGCGCCCGCCAGACCGGCCAGCGCGCCGGAGATCGTCGCCACGGTGAGTGTCGTGCGCATGACCGGCACGCCGGCAAAGCGCGCCGCCCGCGCATTGGCGCCGACCGCACGGATCTCGAAGCCCACGGTCGTGCGCTGCATCAGCAGCCAGGCCAGACCGGAACAGAAAAAGGCCCACAGCAGCCCGCTGTGCAGACGGCTGCGGTCGACCAGTTTGTCGAGTTGCAGCGTCGATTGCAACTCGACGCTTTGTGGCCAGCCCATCGCAGCCGGGTCTTTCATCGGGCCATCGAGCATCAACGACACGAACAGCAGCACGACGAAATTCAGCAGCAGCGTGGTGACGACTTCGTCAACGCCGAGACGAGATTTGAGCCAGGCCGGCCCGAGCAGCAACAGCGCGCCAGCAGCCGCCGCGGCCAGCATCATCAAGGGGAACAACAACCATGCAGAGAGCGCGAAACCCGCACCGTCATTGACGCCGGCATGCAAGCCACCGACAGCCACAGCTGCCAGCGCGCCGGCATACAGCTGACCCTCGGCGCCGATGTTGAACAAGCGTGCTCGAAAGGCGACGGCAACAGCCAGACCGGTCAGAATCAGCGGCGTGGCGCGGGTCAGCGTTTCGGTCCATGCAAAGCGCGAGCCGAAGCCGCCTTGCAGCAAGCTTGCGTAGGCCTTTCCGATTGGCGCTCCGGCCCACGCAACCAGTCCGGCGGCGATCAGCAGCGTGAAGCAAACCGCCATCAACGGGGCGGCCCACTGCAACGCACGCGAGATGCGGGCACGGCGCTCAAGGTGCATGACCAACCCCGCTGCTTGCGCGCTCCCGGACAACCTCGGACTGCCCGCCGGCCATCGCCAGTCCGATCTCCGGCAGTGTCCAGGCCGCGCGCGGTCTGGCCTCGCTCAATCGTCCCTTGTGGATCACCGCGATGCGATCGGCGATGGCAAAAATCTCGTCCAGGTCTTCACAGATCAGCAACACCGCGCTGCCCTGCGCACAGGCATCGAGCAGACGTTGATGGACATAGGCGACCGCGCCGATATCGAGGCCCCAGGTCGGTTGGTCGGCAACAATCAACCGGGGTGCCGCGTCCTCAGGCTGATCCGGCTCGGGCATCAGAACGCGCGCGAGGATCAGCTTTTGCATGTTGCCGCCCGACAGGCCGCGGGTCGGCGTTGCGACACCCTGGTCCTCGGTGCCGCGGACGTCGAAGGCTTCGACCAGGGCCTTTGCATGCGCCTGGGCCGGACCACGTCGCACCCAGCCGGCGCGTGAAAACGAACGGCTGCGGTAACGCTCGAGAATCGCGTTCTCCCACAGCGGCAGATCGCCGACGACGCCGGTCGAGTGGCGATCCTCCGGAATCCGCGCAACACCGGCGGCGACCCACTCGGCAGGCTGCGCAGGCATCTGTCGACCGTCCAGCAGAATCTGCCCGGCATCCAGCCCACGCAGGCCGAACAAGGTGTCGGCCAATGCCTGTTGCCCTTTCCCCGAGACACCGGCAATTGCCAGCACCTCGCCCCCGAACAATTGAAGATCGATGCCGTCGAGCAGCAGGCGCCCGTTGCTGTCACGCACCCGCGCACCCCGAAGTTCGCAGACGAGACGGCCGGCACTCGACGGACGGCGGTGCGCTGCGGCAACCTGGTGACCGACCATCAGTTCGGCAAGCTGCGCCTTGTCGGCCTGCGCCGCTTGCACACAGGCGATCAGGCGGCCGGCGCGCAGCACGGCAATCCGATCCGACACGCGCAACACCTCGTCGAGCTTGTGACTGATGAAGATCAGGCTCAAACCCTGCGCAACCAGGCGCTGCAGCGTAATGAACAGCGATTCGACTTCGCTCGGGGTGAGTACGGCCGTCGGCTCATCGAGGATCAGGATCCGCGTGCCGGGCCGGCCAGCCGCAGCACCGTCCTGGCCGGCTGGGGCGCCGGCCATCAACGCTTTCAGGATCTCGACCCGCTGGCGCTCACCGACCGACAAGCTGCCGACCTGCGCATCCGGATCGACTTCGAGACCGAAGCGGACCGCCGTATCCAGCAGCCGCTGCCGCGCCGCGGCCCGCCGCGAGAACGGCTGCCACAGCGGCTCGCTGCCGAGCATCACGTTGTCGAGCACGCTCAAGTTGTCGGCCAGCGTGAAATGCTGATGCACCATGCCGATGCCGGCATCCAGCGCGGCACGTGCATTGCCCGGTGGCAGCGGCTCGCCAAACACCTCGATCCGTCCCTCGGCGGCGCGGTAGTGGCCGAACAGGATCGACACCAGCGTGCTTTTGCCGGCACCGTTTTCGCCGAGCAGCGCCAGCACTTCGCCGCGTCCGAGCTGCAGCGAAATGTCGTCGTTGGCCAGCAGACTGCCGAAACGTTTGCTGATGTGGCGGAGGAGCAGCGCAGGAGGTGTGGCGGACATGCAGCAATGAAAGGCTGGCTAGGAGCAAGGATCGGTTCGTTGATCGTAGCCGCGGCGACCAGCGAAGCGTGAAAAAAGCCGCACGGCAAGCGAGTCGGGGCGGGCAGCCACCGAATTTCCGGCCTTGCGCCTGAAGTAGACTGGCTCGCAAGAAATGAGCCCTCCCGCAGACACCACCTACGACGCCCGGCCGATCGACAGCGCGGTGCAGCCGTGCTCGTCATGTCACTGGTTCAGCATCGAGCTGGCTCCCTGCCCCGACAAAGCGCCCCGCAAGCCGTGGTGGCCAACCCGGCGGGAAAAGAGTTACCCGTCGGAATCGATGCAGATCAGCCTGGCTGGCGTTGGCCCCAAGCAAACGCTCGACGGTAGCGGCAAATTCAGCAAATCCGGACTGCCGGCGGGCGACGCCACGCTCAAGTTCGATCGCTTCCACGCCGACATCGAATCGGCCATCGCGAAAGGTCGTCATTTCTGACGACGACCGTGACGCCGACCATGACCACTATCCCATCCTTGGCCTTCGCCTGAACAAGCCCAGCCCATGGAACTGCCCTGGCATGAAGTCGACAAACTCCTCTCCAGCATGGCCACCGACGTGGTCCACAAAGTCGAGGTGCGCCGCGAAGCGATTCCGCTGATCTTCGTGCCCGGCATCATGGGCAGCCGACTGCGCTTGGCAGGCAGCAACGGCAAAGGCAAGAATGCACAGGGACTGCCCAATCTGCGCTGGGAACCGTCGGCCGGCTGGTTGTTCAAGAACTGTTCAGGTGAACCGCCGGTCCACCGCAAGAATCTGCTGATCGGCGACGCCTTCAATCCGAACTACCTCGAAGTCGACAACGACAAACCCGCGGGCAATGGCTTTCGCGGGATCATGGAAGAGTACGTCCCCTTTCTCGAGATTCTTCGCGAACGAGACTGGGGGCCGCTGGCAAAGGCATTCGACTTCCCGGTCTACGCTTGTGGCTACAACTGGACGGGTGACGCCGCAGCCGCCGGCATCAGCCTGGTTGCGCGCATCGACGAGATCATCGCCGAGGCCAAGGCGATCACCGGGAGTTGCGAGAAGGTGATCCTGATCAGCCACTCGATGGGCGGATTGGTGACCCGCGCAGCCTCCAAACTGGCGGGCGGCGAAGGCAAGATCCTCGGCATCGTGCATGGGGTGCAACCGGCCTGGGGTGCGGCGGCGGCCTATTGGCGAATCAAGGCCGGTTTCGAAGGGGGCGGAGTCGCCGGCCGGTTGGCGTCGCGGTTTCTCGGCAGTTCGGCACCACACACCACGATCATTCTGGGCAATTCGATTGGTGGATTGGAGCTGTTGCCGACCAAGCAATACTGCCTGAACAACGGCAGGAAGGATTGGTTGTTCGTGGTCGACGATGGCAAGACCGTGACGGCATTGCCGCGCCACGGCAATCCGTATGACGAGATCTACCGAATCAAGGCCGAATGCCAGAAACCCAGCTCCGGCGCGCCCAGCCGCAACACCTGGTGGGGACTGGTCGATCCGGCACTGCTGTCACCCGGCAGCAACGAGGCTGCGAACAGCACCGAAGCGCTGCTCGCCGGTGCCGAGGATCCCTGGGCCGACTACCTCGGTCTGCTGGCCACGGCAGAGGGCTTTCACTCATCGATGGGCACCTACACCCATCCATTCACCTACTCCTTCCACGGCAAGGGGCATGACACTGCCGAATTCATTCGCTTCGACGTCGAAAGAAACCGGGTCTGGTCCGACCCCTACCGAACCCGCGGCTTTCTCGGCTTGTTTCGCGACAGCAAAGGCAAGGACATGCAGGCCGTGTTGCAAGACCCGTCCGGCAGCGGTGACGGTACCGTGCCGGTTTCGTCAGCGACCTTTCTGGGTGGCCCTGCGCTGCCCAAGATCGGTGAACCGGGCCATCACGGCTTCGAGGGCCTGGAGCATCAGCCGGCCTACGAGGGCGGCGAAGCTCGCCGTTTCACCATCAGCGGCATCATCGGCCTGGTCGCACAACGCTACCGGGAGAAACGAGGTGGTTGATGAACAACATTGATCTGCCAGGCCGATTGCTTTACCGCAGATCGCTGCTGGCAGTTGCGATCGCCCTTGTCAGCGGGATTGCTGCCCTGACAACCGGCCCCGCCGGGGCGCAGAGTCCCGCCCCATCTGCAAAACCACAACGGAGTGCCTCCATGGCCACCCCTGCACCAACGGCCAGTTCTTCCGCCATCTGCCTGGGCCGATTCAGCCTGAACCTGCCCGTCGGCTGGGCGGCAGCAGGGCGTGAGCAGATGATCTACCGCAGTCGTGTCAGCGACGATTTCCGCCCGTTCACCCCGCTACCCGGCATGTCCGCGCAGGCTCGCATCTTGCGCGGAGAACTGCCCCCCGCGGACCCCGTACTGCGTGAGTTCAGCCTGGATGGCGTCGGCCCCGGCGCCTGGTTTGGCCTCGGCAGCCCAACCAGCCCGAGCAGTCATGTGGTCCTGCTGGCCGGCACGCCCGAGGCTGGCGTCCGGCTGGAGGTGCTTGCCAGCACCGGCAAGGAGGCGCAAGCACAAGAAGGACTGCGCCAGCTCGCAGCCGGTTACCGGCCGGGAGGCCGCACCGGGTTTTGTCTGCCGAACGGTGCCTTTGCCGTCGATCCCGGGCGCAATGAAAGCACCCGCATCGCCGCCGAGAGCGCCCAGCTGCCTGCCGCGGAACTTCGTTTCTCGACTGTCGCGGTCAGCGCGCCGCGCAGCGACGGGCCACTGGCGGACCCGGCGGCCGACGCCCAAGCCATGGCCGGCAGCGGCACCACGCTGAAGCCACTCGGCCAGACCGAACGAAAAGTGGCGGGGCTGAACGGCCGCGACTCGCGAGCCCAACTCCAGGAGCCAGGGAAGCCCCCCACATTGATCTACCGCTATTTCTTTGCCGGAATCGCGCTCAATGCGGCGGCCCCGGAAATCATCATCGCGCTGGACGGGCCGGCCAACCAGCAGGCGGCACTCGACGCGGCCTGGAACCAGCTGCTCGATTCGGTGCGGCCTGTCCCGTTGCGCTGAATCCCAGCCGATCGAGGGTCATCAACTTGTCCAGCCTCAAGATTCGACATGACCAGATGCAGTCGTTCGGCAAGCTGCTGCGCCAGCGGTTTGTCGAATCGGAGGTCGTCCGCATCCGCAGCGATCGACCTGAACAGGCAGGCCAGGTCCCGGATGTGGCGATTCGCCAGTTCATCGACAACGCCATCAAACGCGCCGCTGCCTTGCACCTGGTAGCCGTTGGCGATGTACAACGATTCGTTGATCTGACGTTTCGCCTCGGTCGGCAATTCGAGGACGACCCCTCCTATCACCGGGTGAGGGCTCTGCTTGAAGCCTTCGAGGTTTCGGGCCAGTTGCGACTGGACCGGGTCGACAAGCTGCTGGCCAACGCCCAGGCGCGCTGACAAGGCAGCAGCGCCCCGGCGCTCGGGCATTACTTGCCCTTGGGCTGTTTGTCGTCGACCTTGACGCTGAACTTGCCGTCGAGAATGGCCTTCTCCTTGGCCTTCACCTTGGCCATCAGATCGGCTGGAACCTTGCTGGCAAACGTGCCCAGCGGAGCCAGTTCGCTGCCCTTGTATTTCATCATCGAATACTTGCCGTAGTCCTCGGCCTTGAACTGACCGGCCTTGACGGTCTTGATCGCCAGGTCGATCGTCGGCTCCATGTTCCACAACGCCGACGCAACGACGGTCTCCGGATATTTGTCCTGAGTGTCGATGACGTTGCCGATCGCCAGCTTGCCGCGTTCCTTGGCCGCGTCGCTGACGCCGAATCGCTCGGCGTAAAGGATGTCGGCACCTTTGTCGACCATCGCGAAGGCAGCTTCCTTGGCCTTCGGCGGGTCGAACCAGCTGTTGATGAAGCTGATGGTGAATTCGGCCTTGGGGTTGACCTCCTTGGCGCCGGCAATGAAGGCATTCATCAGCCGGTTGACCTCGGGGATCGGATAACCCCCGACCATGCCGATCTTGTTGGTCTTGCTCATGCCGCCAGCAATCATGCCGCTCAGGTAGGCGGGCTCCTGGATGTAGTTGTCGAAGACACTGAAATTCGGCGCCTGCGGCTTGCCCGAACTGCCCATCAGGAAACTAAGCTTCGGATAGTCCTTGGCAACCTTGCGCGCCGCCGACTCGACCGCGAAAGATTCGCCGACGATCAACTGGTGGCCGGCCTCCGCGTAGCCGCGCATCACGCGTTCGTAGTCGGCGTTGGCGACGTTTTCGCTGAACACGTATTCGACCTCGCCGCGCGCAACCGCCGCCTTCAGCGCCTTGTCGATCCGGCTGACCCACTGCTGCTCGACCGGTACGGTGTAGATCGCAGCGACCTTCAGCTTGGTCTGGGCCACTGCGGCTGGCGCGAACAGCGAAGTGGCGACCACCGCGGCTGCGGTCAATACGGTCGTACGGCGTGACATGGACATTGGCGACTCCTGTGGATGATCAAAAGGCTCGAGCGACGAATGTAGCCGCTGCATCGAGGCTTGCAAGAGCCGGGTCGGGTTTACTGAGTCGGAGAGAGCAAAGGCGCGGGTCGGCAGCCGCCGGCGCTTCGATGCTTGACCTCGCTGCGCGAGGGTGCCCTGCGATGCTCGGACTCGTGGCCCGTCGCAGAAACTCACTTCGTTCGCTGCGCTCACTGCGCTCAAACAGTCTGCGACAGGTCAGATGTTGATGCGCGCTGCGCGCGCGGGCCACGCGTCCTGCGCTTCTCGGCTGCGCATAGGCGTGCCAGCAACGGCCCGCCCCGCGACTTTGAGCAATACCGAGTGTTTTCTGCGGACAGCCCCCATCGGTTCTGCGCGGCAGGCGGTGCCCGGACGGGGCGATCTACGCGGTGGCGAGAAGCGCAGAGCCAGGGTCAGCGCGCGACAGCGCGCATCAACAACTGACTCGCAGCGGATGTTTGAGCGCAGTGAGCGCAGCGAACGAAGCGAGTTCCGCAGCGTGACCCTGGACCGAGCATCGCAGCGGAGTCGGCGCGCAGCGACGACCGTCGCGTCATGAGCCCCGGCCGGATGCCGCCTGCCGCGCTGCTCGTCTCAAGCACGAAAAAGTAAATCGGCAAACACACCGCGCTTGATGCTCAAGCAAGCCAGGGGGAAGCTCATAAAATCGGCCATCGTTTCCCACCCGTGAAGAACATGTCCGATCTTGCCTCGTCAGCACTTTCGCCGCTGACCGCTCTCAGCCCGCTCGACGGCCGCTACGCCGCCAAACTGGCGAGCTTGCGGCCTCTGCTGAGCGAATTCGGCCTGATGCAGCGGCGCGTGCAGGTCGAGGTGGAATGGTTCATTGCCTTGTCAGATGCCGGGTTTGCGGAATTCGCGCCACTGCCGAGCGCCGCCCGCGACATGCTCAGAGCCAAGGTTGCCGGGTTTTCGCTGGATGATGCTCAAGCGATCAAGGACATCGAAAAAACCACCAACCACGACGTCAAGGCGGTTGAATATTGGCTCAAGCGCCAGTTCGCAGGCCAGCCCGAATTGCAGGCCGCTGGCGACTTCGTGCACTTCGCCTGCACCAGCGAAGATATCAACAACACCAGCCATGCGCTGATGCTGAAGGCCGCACGCGATGCGGTACTGCTGCCGGCGCTCGACGGCCTGGTCGACAAGTTGACGGCCATGGCGCAGGCGATGGCCGCCGTGCCCATGCTCAGCCGTACCCACGGCCAGACTGCCAGTCCGACAACAGTCGGCAAGGAAATCGCCAACGTCGCGGCGCGGCTGCGCACGGCCCGCAAACGAATCGCAGCGGTCGAGTTGCTGGCCAAGATGAACGGAGCGGTGGGCAATTACAACGCCCATCTGTCGGCGTATCCGGATTTTGATTGGGAAGCGTTCAGCCGCCGCGTCGTCGAGCAGCATTTGGGCCTTCATTTCAATCCGTACACGATCCAGATCGAGCCGCATGACTACATGGCCGAGCTGTTCGATGCGGTGACCCGCGCCAACACCATCCTGATCGACTGGTCGCGCGATGTCTGGGGCTATATCAGCCTGGGATTTTTCACCCAGCGCACCAAAGCCGGCGAGGTTGGCTCGTCGACGATGCCGCACAAGGTCAATCCCATCGATTTCGAGAATGCCGAGGGCAATTTCGGCCTCGCCAATGCGCTGCTGGCGCACCTGAGCCAGAAACTGCCGATCAGCCGCTGGCAACGCGACCTGACCGATTCGACCGTGCTGCGCAACATGGGCGTCGCGCTCGGCTATGCGGTGCTTGGCTATGACAGCCTGGCTCGCGGGCTCGGCAAGCTCGAATTGAACGAAGCCAACCTGGCCGCCGATCTGGACTGCGCCTGGGAAGTACTGGCCGAGCCGATCCAGACCGTAATGCGCCGCTACGGTCTGCCCGAACCGTATGAACAGCTGAAAGCCTTCACCCGCGGCCAGCCAATGACGCGCGAACTGATGCAGGGCTTCGTCGGCAGACTCACGCTGCCGGAGGCGGAAAAGGCGCGTTTGCTGGCGATGACGCCTGCCAGCTACATCGGCATGGCCAGTGAACTGGCGCGGCGCATCGGCAAAGCCGAAGTCTGATTGCACGACGACGACAAATCTCCCGCGGATCCGCGCACTCAGGAGCCTGAATGACTTTCATCGAACAGTTGACACGAGCGGAAGCACTCAACCAATCGCTGCTGTGTGTCGGCCTCGACCCCGACCCAGCCAAGTTTCCCGGCGCCTGGCAACACGACGCCAGCCGAATCTTCGATTTTTGCGCAACCATCGTTGATGCGACTCGTGATCTGGTGATCGCGTTCAAGCCGCAGATTGCGCACTTTGCCGCGCACCGTGCCGAAGAGCAGCTGGAGCGCCTGATCAACCACATGCACCGGGTGGCACCCGACGTTCCGGTCATCCTCGATGCCAAGCGTGGCGATGTGGGCAGCACGGCAGAGCAATATGCAATCGAGGTGTTCGAGCGCTATCAGGCTGATGCGGTGACCCTGTCGCCGCTGCTCGGTTTCGATTCGATCGAGCCCTATCTGCGCCATGAGGGCAAAGGCGCCATCCTGCTGTGCCGAACATCCAATCCTGGCGGCGACGATCTGCAGGCGCTCCAACTGGCAGACGACGCCGGCCAACCGGGCGAGCGGCTGTATGAATACATCGCGCGTCTGGCCTCAAGCGAATGGAACCGCAACGGGCAACTCGGGCTGGTGGTTGGCGCAACCTACCCGGCTGAAATCGAACGGGTTCGCGAGCTCGCCCCGAACCTGCCGCTGCTGATTCCGGGTATCGGCACACAGGGTGGCGATGCACAGTCGACGGTTCGGGCTGGCTGGCGTGGTGATGCGGACAAGACCACCGGGCCGATCATCGTCAGTGCCTCGCGTTCGATCCTGTATGCCAGTCGCGGCAACGAATTTGCCGAAGCGGCGCGGGAAGCCGCACTGACGACACGCGAATTGCTGAACGCGGCGCGGCGCTGACGCTCAAGCCAGCGGCAACAGCGGCAACAGCGGCAACAGCGGCAGATCGCGGAACCGTCGTCCGGTCAAGACAAACAGCGCATTGGCAACGGCCGGCGCTATCGGCGGCGTGGCAATTTCGCCAACGCCTGCCGGGGGTCGTTCACTCGCGATCAGGTGGGTCTCGATCACAGGCGTCTGCGCCATCGACAGCAGCGGGTGATGGTTGAAATTGGTCTGCGCAACGACGCCTTCGACAATGTCGATGCGGCCATACAGCGCCGCCGTCAGGCCGAAGATCACACCCCCTTCAAGTTGCTGGGCGACGATGTCCGGGTTGACGACCGTTCCGATGTCGGCTGCGACCACCACCCGATGCACGCGCAGCCCGTCGCGCTGCAACGACACTTCTGCCACCTGGGCCACGAGGCTGCCGAAGCTTTCATGAAACGCGACGCCAAGCGCCCGCCCAGGTGCCAGTTTTTGTTGCCCAGGCACACCGAAACCAGGCCAACCCGCCCGCTCGGCCGCCAGCCGCAGTACCGCGGCGTGGCGTGGCATATCGGCCAGCAATGCCAGCCGATAAGCAACCGGGTCGTCGCCAGCCTCGGACGCCAGTTCGTCGACGAAGCATTCGTTGAAAAAGGCGTTGTGCGAATGCCCGACCGAGCGCCAGTACCCGACCGGTACGCCGCTGTGCGTCGCGACATGCGCGATGCGCTGGTGTGCAAAGGCGTACGGGCTGTCACGCAGCCCCTCACTGGTCGTCTGGTCCGGCAGTTCGAAACGGCTGGACATCGCCGGCAGATTGCGCTCGACCCAGCGCGGCGTGATCGCATCGCCGGCGCTGGTAACCCGAACCGCCACCGCTCGGCCATGATGGTCGAGTTCGGCCTGCATCACCGCGACGGCGGCTGGCCGGTAGACATCGTGGCCGAAATCCTGCTCGCGCGGCCAGACCAGTTGCACCGGTGCGCCGGCACATTCCATCGCGATGCGCACGACTTGCCCGACGACAGCGGTCTCGAGCCGGCGCCCGAAACCGCCGCCCAGGTAACTGACCGTCAGACTGACCGCTGCCTCGTCGACGCCGGCAACCTCTGCGGCAAGCGCTCGCGCCAGGCCGGGCACCTGTGTCGGCGCCCAGACTTCGACCAGCCCGGCGCTGATCCTGGCAGTGGCGTTGACCGGCTCCATCGCCGCATGCGCCAGATACGGCGCGCGATAGACCGCCAGCAGGCGGCGATCTCCCACCGCCGAATTGACATCGCCGCGGCGGTAGAAGACGGTGCCGGCTCCGGATTGGGCCGCTTCGAGTGCCGCCGTCTCGAGCGACCGCATGATGGCCGCCGAATCAGCATTGCCGCTCGGCGGGTCGAGCCAGTCGACATCCAGCGCGGCGGCGCCGCGTTGCGCATGCCAAAAGCTGATTCCCACCACGGCAATCGCCGGCGGCGCGCCGGCGTAGGCGCCGAGCCTGACCACACGCACGACGCCGGGAAGCCGAAGCGCCGGATCCGCATTGACCCGGCCCGGCGCGCCGCCGAGCTTCGGCGCATGCCTGACCACTGCGAACAGCTGGTCGGGTTGCCGTTCATCGATGCCGAAGATGGCGAGACCATTGGCCTTGACCGTCGCATCGATCCGCGGCGCTGGCGTACCGATCAGCGTCCACGCGGTGCGCGGCTTCAGTTCGACGTTGCCGGGCGGTGTCAACGGCGCCCGATCGGCAAAGGTTTGATACGGCGCCCGCTGGCCTGACGCATGGGTGATCACGCCATCGGACACCTTGAACTCGGACACCGGCAGACGCCACTCGAGCGAAGCGGCATTCAACAACTGGCTGCGGGCCGTGGCGGCGGCCAGACGCAGCACATCCCAGGCATCGGCAATGCTCGACGAGCCGCCGGTCATGTTGATGCCCAGTTCGCGCGCCAGCTTGGTCGCCAGACGTCGGCTGAGCTTGACCGACATCGATTCGTTCCCAGATTCGGCATCGCGTGGATGTGTCGTCACCATGGCGGCGACGAACCCGGCCACGTTGCCGTAAATCGTCTCGTAGCCCGCCGGTATCAGGCGGATCGAGGCTAGCGGTACGTCGAGTTCCTCGGCAACCAGCATCGCCAGGGACGTATGCACGCCCTGGCCCATTTCGCTGCGGTTCATTGCAAGCAGAATGTGGCCGTCGAGGTCGATCTTCAGCCAGCCATTGAGAGCCACCGCGCCGCCGGCAGATGGCAACGATGCCGCGGATCCGAGCCGACCACGCGCCGGCAGCACCGACCACCCGACCAGCATCGCACCGCCGGCAGCCAGGCCGCTGAGCAACCAGACCCGCCGCTTCATGTACGCACGACGACGCCGGTACCGCTGGCCATTGGTCGGCGGCTACCAGGCGGTGGAGGCGGCGCAACACCGCGGAGCATTGCCGCGGCTGCTTGGATGGCGAGCCGCACGCGCGGGTAGGTACCACAGCGACACAGGTTGCTGATCGCGGCATCGATGTCGGCGTCGCTGGGTTTCGGGTTTCGTTTGAGCAGCGCCGCGGCAGCCATCAGCATTCCACTCTGGCAATAGCCGCACTGCGAAACCTGATGCAGCACCCAGGTCCTTTGCAGCGGGTGCGGCGACTTCGGACTGCCCAGTGCCTCGATCGTCAGCACCGCCCGCTTGCCGACCGCCGACATCGGCGTCACGCAAGAGCGCACCGCATTGCCGTCGAGGTGGACAGTGCAGGCGCCGCAGGCACCGATGCCGCAGCCGTATTTGGTGCCGGTCAGGCCAAGCAGATCGCGCAACCACCACAACAGCGGCATGTCCGAGCGGGCGAGGGTTTCCGGAACCTCGCGACCTTCGCCGTTGAGCAGGATTTCCATTGAAAGACTTCCAGAACCGACGGCGGACCGACGACTCAGGCGGTTGCCGGTGAGGCCTGCAACACGACGGTGACCGACACCGCGCCGGCCCGGTCGGCGCGCGCACGCAGCGTCAGCGACGTTCCGGCTGGCGCGCGGACCAGCCATTCACACAGCGCGCGATCGGCCGTCACCTCGCGGGTTGGCAGAAATGCCTGCAGGCTGTGCTTGGCGCCATGCCCTTCGAGTTGCGGGCCTTCGCTGCGTTTACGCCCTTGCAGCAACTCGACACCCTTCAACCCTTCCTGCCAGTCGATCTCAAACATCACACCACGCACCACCTTGCGCTGCAATGCGCGTTTACTGACATATGCAGGCAGATAGCCGCTGTTGCCAACGATCATGCGGATTCGCCAACTGTCTACGCCCAGCTTTTCAAGCTCGGTACGGATCAACTCGAGTTTGGGCAGGCTCAGCGCGATCTGCGTCATCCAGCCCGGAAAGCGCGCCACCTCACGCTCACGCAACGCCGGCGGCGGATTGCGCCAGAAATTCATGCGGTCCCAGCCGCCGATCTCGACCGAACCGAGTTGCGGATGGTCGAAGGGATGCCAGTCGACATGCGCCGCGCCGCCACAGAATTCGTCGCTCCACTTCAATAGTTTCAGGTCGTCTTCGACGGGATGCTCGCGGTACCAGTGGATCCAGGGATAGTTGCTGATGCCGGCCTCACGGTTCGGCGCCCACAACTCGACGACCCAGAACAAGGCGCCGAGGTGCTCGTAAACCCAGTCTTGCGTACCCGTGATGATCTCTTTCGGGTGGTATTTGAATTCGTGCCAGATGCTGACGGCCGGGTAGCCGGTCAACTTGGTCCCGATTTCACTGAAGCGCTTGATCGACCACAGATCCTCCGGGATCATGTCGTCGTCGCTCTGCGAACCCATCGGCCGCAGAATCACGCCGCTGTGCGTGTGGTAGCTGATGGCCGCCCCGATGTTCGGGTGGGCGACGATGAAATCGACCATGGCCCGCACCTCCGGCTCACTGGTCGGATACGGTCCGGCACCGAGCTGCTCGGCTTCGTGGCGCCAACCGGCGGGGAAGTTGCGGTTCAGGTCCAGGCCTTCGGCGTCAGGATTGACGCGGATCGTCACGCCATCGTGGCGTTGCAGCGTGCCCTCGGGAATCATGCGGAAATATTCGCCGCCGAATTCACCCGGCTCGCGCGCAACCATCAAACGGGGATCGGCGCTGCATTTCTGGTGGCTGCCATGCGGATCTGCGATGCGCATCATCAGGATGCGCCCGTCGCCATCCACATCTTCGATCGTCAGGCCGTCGACCGGCTGTTCGTCGAACGGATAGGGGCGGGTCGACGAGCGGATATGGCGCGGTCGATCGGCCAGCGCCAACTCGGCACCATCGGGATTAAGCCGCGGGCACAAATAGATCGCCCGAGTATCGAGCAGGTGAGTGATGCGGCGACCTTCTTCGGCGGCGCCGCCGTAAAGGCGCACCAGGTGGTCAAGGTAATAGAGGACGGTGGTGCTGGCCGTCAACTCGGCGGCATGGATGTTGCCGTCTGCCCAGAACGCGGGCTTGTCGCTGTCGAGGCCGGTGGCGACCTGTGTCACGGTGACCAACCAGATGTCGCGCCCTTCGTGGCTCTTGCCAATCGAGCGCAGTGCGACCAGGTCGGGACGCGCGGCGGCGTAGCCCTGCAACAGGCCGGTCAGCTCATCGTGCCGATAGAAACGCGAAAAATCGGGTGATGGCAAGTCGATCGACGCGGCGGTGGGACGTGCGGAATCGGGATTCATGGATGTCGGGCTTCGAGGCGAACCGGCCAATTGTGGCGCCTGTCGCGCCTCGATCCCCCAGCCGCATCAACAACCCGGGGGCACCGTCAGTCACGGCGCGGCAAACTCAGGCTTTCGCGAGTCCGGAGGTGCCACCGTCGAACAGGGCCTGAAAATGCCGGGAGACCGGCAAGGTCTTTGGCTGCTCGCGCAACGACAGCTCCATGGTGTTGTTGTCGATCCGCCGGGTATTCTGGATGTGCCGTTGATTGACAACGGCAAACCGGTTGATCTGGGTGAAACGGTGTGTATCGAGTTGGGCGACGAGTTCTTTCAGCGGCGTTCGCACCACCGACTCGCCATGCTTCGACACCACACGGGTGCCATGCGCCTCGGCCTCGAAGTAGACGACATCATCGACCATCAGCCATTCGGTGCGCACGCTGTCGCCGGTCTCGATCGCTTCGAGCGGAGTCGGCCGGCGCAGCTGGCCAGCCAGCAGATCGAGCAACTTGCGCAGTGAAGGCAACAGCGGGCTTTGCCGCGTGGGCAAGGCGGCTTGCGCCCGCGCCACCACGTCGGCGATCCGCGCGGCCTCGAGCGGCTTGACCAGATGCAGAACCGAGCCAGCCTCGATCGCAGATAAGGCTCTATCGTTGGGCGCGGAAAGAAAGACCACTTGCGACCGATCGGCAATGCGGCGTGCCACCTCGATGCCGGTCAGACCCGGCATCCTCACGTCGAGGAAGCAGATGTCGGGTTCGTATTGGAGGAAGCGGTCCCAGGCATCGATGCCATCATCGGCCTCGATGATCATCAGATCTGGCCAGATGGCTTTCAGGGCACGAACCAATCCGCGCTTGGCCGTGGCATCGTCGTCTGCAACCAGGGCCTTGAAGTGCTGCTGCCGGGGATTCGTCGTGTGGTCGGGAAGCCTGTTCGCACTGTCATCGAACAATGCATTGGCTGGTCCCTGGGTCGAGGGCTGAAGCATATGGACCCGAGTCTCGCATCAGGGCTCTGCGAGCGGACACCCTGAAACAAACACTTTCAAGTCGCCCGGCGCGAATCGGGTCCAGGCTTCGTTGCTCGTCAGCGGCTCGGTCGCAATCACCGCGACGCGATCGGCGGGGGTTGTGTGCGCGGAAAAATCCACGCTCAGGTCTTCATCCTGCAAGTGCGCTTCGCCGAATGGCTGGCGCCGCACCAGGTAATGCAGGTGCGTGTTGGCATGCGCCCATAACGCCTGGCCGTTGCTGAGCAGGAAGTTGAAGGTGCCATGACTGGCCACCCGGGGTACCAGTTCGCGCAGCGTGATCGTCAACTCATCGATGGTCGGCACGCTGGCATGCGCCTTAGCCAGCTCCTGCATCAGCCAGCAGAAGGCCAGCTCGCTGTCGGTATCGCCGACCGGCCGAAACGAGCCATGCAGCCGCGGGGCATAGTCGACCAGATTGCCGTTGTGCGCAAACACCCAGTAGCGACCCCACAACTCGCGGATGAACGGATGCGTATTCTCTAGCGATACCGTTCCCTGCGTGGCCTTGCGAATGTGGCTGATGATGTTGTCGGAGCGGATCGGATAGTGGCGCACCATGTCGGCCACCGGCGAGCCGATCGCACTGACCGGATCAACGAACAGCCGCACCCCGCGTTGCTCGAAGAAGGCGATGCCGAAGCCGTCCTTGTGCTCCTCGGCACGGGTCGAGAAACCTCTCAGGCTGAAGACCAGATCGGTCGGCGTATTGGCGTTGAGACCCAGCAATTGGCACATCGCGTGATTTTCCGGCACAAAATGGCGCGCTGCCGTCAGCCCCGTTCGAAGAACAGCCGCATCAGGCTGCCCATCGTCAGCAGGTTGGCCGGCATGTAGGTTTCGTCCAGAACACCCGCCATTTTCTCCAACCGGGCCGGGCTGCGTCGCGCGCTCCAGATCAGCAGATCCACCAACCAGGGATGGTGGTTGACGACATTGGCGCGGTCGTAGACCTCGAACAGTGGCTGCAGCGCTCGAACGCGCTGCTCATAGCCGGCGCGCAGCGAATGGTCGGATTGCGCCCCGCCATCTGTTTGGGGCCGGCCATCGATCAGCGATTGCGCTGCCAGAATGCCGGTCTCGAACGCCTTGCCGATGCCTTCACCGGTGAAGGCGAAGGTGCTGCCGGCCGCCTCGCCAGCAACCAGCAGGCCGGGCCGCGACAAGCCCGCGCCAGTGAGCGAGCAACGCAGCGGCGCCCCCTTCAGCACGCCGACCCAGCGGCCACCGGCCATCAATTCACCAGCGAGCGGATAGGTCTGTCCGAACATGCGCAGCATCCCGCGCAGATCGATGTTGCTCATCGCATTGGCCGTGGCCGAATGATTGCTGTGACTGTGTTCGACACCGACACCAACGTTGAACAGGCCATCGCCGCAGGGAAATATCCAACCGTACCCGGCGCGCAAACCAGGGTGCCAGGCCACCTCCAGCGCGGTGATGCGCTCGGACATCGACGGGTTATGCAGATAGCCGCGCATCGCCACCCCGGACGGCGTGCGTCGATGGCAGAGATCGGCGGCCTGCAAGGCCTGCGGGACCGCGCCACTGGCCAGAATGGTCCAGTCGGCAAGGATTTCGTGTTCGGATCCAGCGGCCTGGACCCGGCCGCCAATCACACGTGGCGGCGCTGTCGAGTCGGCCGAGACCGGATCCACCAAAGGCGCGACATAACGCGCCGGCGCAAACATCCGCGCACCGGCCGCCACCGCGGCCCGGCAAACGATCAGATCCAGCTGGCTGCGCGGCAACACCGCCAGCGTGCCTGGTACCTCGATGCGTCCGCCTCTCGGGCCGATTGCGGCCACGTGCTTGGCGATGTGCGCGGTGCGCAACACCTGGTCCAGAACGCCGAGCCGGCGCAAGGCGCGGTGAGCATCAGGAATAAGACCGTCGCCGCAGACCTTGTCGCGCGGAAAGGCGCTGCGGTCGATCAGTACGACGTCGATGCCGGCCCGCGCCAGCCACTGCGCCGCCGCGCTGCCTGCCGGTCCTGCACCGACGACCAGCACCTCACATCGCGCCGGCAGGCACGACGCCGGCAGGTTCAGGCCGGTTGTGGCGTCGGCGGGCTGGCTGGCGATGACCGGTTCCGGCTTTGGCATGGTTTGTCGATGACGATACGTCGCCCGCGGGCGCTGTCATGCGAAACCGGTAAAGCCCGTCAGGCGGCGGCCTTCACCTTCAGGCGCCAGGCATGCAGCAGCGGCTCGGTATAGCCGCTCGGCTGCTCCAACCCCTTGAAAACCAGATCGCAAGCCGCTTGGTAGGCGCGCGATGTCTCGAAATGCCCGGCCATCGGCTGATAGGCCGGATCTCCGGCATTCTGCTTGTCGACCACCGCCGCCATGCGTTCGAAGGTTTCGCGCACCTGCGCTTCGCTGACCACGCCGTGGCGCAGCCAGTTGGCGATGTGCTGACTCGAAATGCGCAACGTGGCGCGGTCTTCCATCAGGCCGACATCGTGAATATCGGGCACCTTGGAGCAGCCGACACCCTGATCGATCCATCGCACGACATAGCCGAGGATGCCCTGGGCGTTGTTGTCGAGCTCCTGCTGCTTCTCGGCGGCACTCCAGTTCGGCTGCGCAGTCACCGGGATCTGCAGCAACTTGTCGAGCAATTCGTCATGCTGCGAATCGGCGTCGATCTTCTCGAGCTCGCGCTGCACCTGGTCGACATTGACCTGGTGGTAGTGCAGCGCGTGCAAGGTTGCCGCGGTCGGCGACGGCACCCAGGCGGTATTGGCGCCGGCCTTCGGGTGGGCGATCTTCTGTTCGAGCATGGCAGCCATCAGGTCGGGCATGGCCCACATGCCCTTGCCGATCTGAGCTCGGCCGCGCAACCCGCAGCCCAGGCCGACCATCACGTTGTTGCGTTCGTAGGCGCCGATCCAGGCGCTGGACTTCATGTCGCCCTTGCGAATCATCGGGCCGGCCAGCATGGCGGAATGCATCTCGTCGCCGGTGCGATCGAGGAAACCGGTATTGATGAAGGCCACGCGGGCTGCCGCTTCGCTAATGCAGGCCTTCAGGTTGACGCTGGTGCGCCGCTCCTCGTCCATGATGCCGAGCTTGACGGTGTTGGCCGGCAGGCCAAGCAGCTGCTCGACGCGGCTGAACAAGTCGCAGGCAAAAGCCACCTCCGAAGGACCATGCATCTTGGGCTTGACGATGTAAACCGATCCGCTGCGCGAATTGCGGATCGCCTTGTTGCCGAGCTGCTTCAGGTCGTGCACCGCAATCGCGACGGTGATGACGGCATCCATGATGCCTTCGGGGATCTCCTTCGAACCGTCGTACAGGATGGCCGGATTGGTCATCAGGTGGCCGACGTTGCGCACGAACATCAGCGAGCGGCCAGGCAAGGTCACCTCGCCGGCGCCATCGGGCGCGGTGTAGACGCGGTCCGGATTGAGGCGGCGCGTGAAACGCTTGCCGCCCTTGTCGACTTCTTCGGTCAAGGTGCCGCGCTGGATGCCCAGCCAGTTGCCGTAGGCCAGCACCTTGTCGGCCGCGTCGACGACGGCGACCGAATCTTCCAGATCGAGAATGGTCGACAGGGCCGACTCGAGAATCACGTCGCTGATGCCCGCCGCATCGGTCTTGCCGATGGTGGTGCTGCGGTCGATGTGGATGTCGAGGTGGATGCCGTTGTGAACCAGCAGCACCGAACTCGGCGCCGCCGCGTCGCCCTGGTAACCGGCGAACTGCGAGGGCTCTTCCAGCCCGGTGCTGTTGCCATTGCCGAGCTTGACAACCAATTCGCCGCCTTCGACCGCGTAGGCACTCGCGTCGCGGTGCGAGCCCGTTGCCAGCGGCGCACTGCGGTCGAGCACGGTGCGCGCATACGCGATCACCTTGGCACCACGTACCGGGTTGTAGCCCTTGCTGGCCTCGGCACCGCCGGTCTGCGGGATCACGTCGGTACCGTATAAGGCGTCGTACAGCGAACCCCAACGTGCATTAGCAGCGTTCAGCGAATAACGCGCGTTGAGGATGGGAACCACCAGTTGCGGACCGGCCTGAACCGCGAGTTCCGCGTCCACGTTGGTGGTGCTCGCCTTGGCCCCGGCCGGTGCCTGCACCAGATAGCCGATCTTCTCGAGAAAGCCACGGTAGGCCGGCATATCGGTGATCGGCCCCGGGTGGGCCTTGTGCCAGGCGTCGAGCTCGTTCTGCAGCCGCTCGCGTTCGGTCAGCAACGCCAGGTTTTTCGGCGCTAGATCATGGACGATGGCATCGAAGCCTTTCCAGAAGGCCGCCGGCTCGACGCCGGTACCTGGCAGAACCAGCTCATTGACGAAATGGTGCAGATCGCTGTCGACCTGCAAGCCGTGGACGGTGGTGCGGGGGGGTTGTTTGCTCATGTGCTCGATCGAAAGTTCGTTGTCGGGTCGCTGGAATTCACGCAGCGGGGAAAAAATTCAGTACGTCGCGCAAGCTGCTACCGATGCGAGTCGGCTCGGTGCCCAGCCGTTCCAGCGGTTGACGGGCCCGGTTGACCCACAGCGTGGTGTAGCCGAACCAGGTCGCACCAATGGCGTCCCAGCAGTTGCTCGAGACGAACAAAATCTCGCTGGCGGGACGGCCCAACGCTTCGGTACCCAGCGCATAGGTGGCGGGATCGGTCTTGTAGCGGCGGATGCCGTGCACGCTCAAGACCGGATTGACCAAATCGGTGAACCCGGCGCTCTTGACCGCGATCGACAACATGTCCGGATCGCCGTTGGACAGGATTCCGGCACGGATGCCCCGCTCCTTCAAGGTTCTCAACACCTCCAGATTTTCCGGAAATGCCGATAGATGACGGTACTCGTTCATCAGCCGGTCCTCCGCTGACTTTGCAAGCTCCAGGCCGAGGCGCTCACAGGCAAACTGCAGCGCCGACCGGGTCAGATTCCAGAACGGTTGATAGTGCTCGCCACCGTGGCCGCTCATCGACACCAGCCGCGTGTACTCGATCTGACGATCGCGCCACAAGAGCGCGAGTTTGTCGCCCGCGCCGGGAAAAAGTTGTTCGGCCAGCATCCCGACGCTGTAGACGTCGAACAAGGTGCCATAGGCATCGAACAGAACCGCCGTCGGCCGATTCTTGTTGCCGGTTCGCGAGTTTGTCGTATCCATGGCACGACTTTATTGCAAACACGCCTCAGCATTAATACCCTGAACTGACTTGGATTGATGACTTGAACAGCATAATCGCGCTGAGGGAGGATCCCGCGGTTGGACAAACTGAAGCAGATCGAATCCTTTGTCTCGGTGTCGGCGCGTGGCAGTCTGACTGCTGCTGCCGCTGCCGAAGGTGTTGCTCCGGCGGTCATCGGCCGCCGCATCGACGCGCTCGAGCAGCGCCTGGGTGTCAAGTTGATGCTGCGCACCACGCGGCGCCTGACGCTGACCCACGAAGGCAGTGCATTCCTTGAAGATTGCCAACGCCTGCTGGCCGATCTGGCAGATGCGGAGGCCAGTGTCAGCGCCGGCGGCGTGAAGGCCAGCGGCTACCTGCGGGCCACCGCGCCGGCCGGCTTCGGGCGCCGACACGTGGCGCCACTGGTGCCGCGTTTTCTGGCCCAGCATCCAGACGTCAATGTGTCGCTCAACCTCAGCGACCGCGTGATCGACATCATCGGCGAGGCCTACGACTGCGCGGTGCGGGTCGGTGATCTGCCCGACTCCAATCTGGTCAGCGTGCGCCTGGCCGACAACCGACGCCTGTATGTCGCGACCCCGGCCTACCTCGAACGGACCGGCACACCGCTGCACCCGGCAGATCTGTCACGTCATCAGTGCCTGGCCCTGTCCGGCGACGCCAGCCAGACTCGCGGCTGGGCGTTCCAGATCGACGGCGAGGTGACACACCTGCGGCCCAGTGGCCGGATCGATTGCAGCGATGGCCAGGTGCTGCACGAATGGTGTCTGGCCGGCCTCGGCATCGCCTGGCGATCGACCTGGGAAGTCGAGGCCCAGGTCGCCCGCGGCGAACTGCGAACCGTCCTAGACGACTACGCCGCCCCACCCAACGGCATCTACGCCGTTTTCCCCCAGCGCAAACACCTCCCCCTGCGCGTGCGCCTGTGGATCGACTTCCTGAAACACAGCTACGGCGACCCGTCCTACTGGAAGCGCTGAACAGACGACGGACCACGGAAAACAATATCCGCATTCCCCGCTCCGCGGGTGGGTCAAGAGCTCAGGCACTCTTTCATGAACGCCTTGCGCTCGTCGCCCGCCTTGTCCTTAGCGTCGGCGTTGCAGGTTTTCATCTTCGTCTGCTGGGTGGTCGCCTTCTTGGCCGACAGGCAGGTCTTCATGAAAGCCTTGCGCTCATCCCCCTTCTTGTCCTTGGCCGAAGCATTGCAGTCGGCCATCTTGGTCTGCTGCTTGCCCATCGGCGCGCTGGCTCCGTTGGCGGCCATGTCCGGCGCACTTTTGTGGGTCGATGCGAAAGCGGTGCCCGCAAAGGCGGTCGCGGCAATCAGGGCCAGCGTTGAGATCAAGGATTTCATGTGTACTCCTGAGGAGGAACCAGGCGATATTGCCCAGGTGTTGAACTGTACCAACCGGCCAGGTGGAGCTTCAACGCAGCCGCCACCCGCGGCGCCGACATCCCGGATCCAAATTACAGGATTCTCCGTGGATGCGCCAGGGCTTCGTGCGCCGCGTGCAGACGCCGCACCAGCACCCGGATGAAGGCCTCGTCGAACAGGTGCCGGCACGCCGGACTGAACTGCGCCATGCTGTCGGGCGTGAAAGAAATCGTCGTGGTCGATTCGGTCACGACCAGATCGGCACTGTGCCGCCGCAGGTCCGGACTCGGCGCCAAGTAGGCCATTTCGCCGACCGAGGTCCCCCCGCCCAGATGCGCCACCTTCTCGCCGTCGCGAAAAATGTCGACGCCGCCATTGGCAAGAATGTGAAAACTCTGGCCCAGTTCGCCCTTGCGGTACAGCCGATGACCGAAGCCGAAGCGTTCCCAGCGTCCTCGCCGCACCACCTCCCACAGTTCGACATCGCCGAAGCTGGTGAAGAACTCGAGCGCACGCAGCATCGTGAAGCGCTCCGAATCCAGCACCTCCTGCAGTTGGCCGCGCGGCACATGGTGATCGGCAATCAGGCCCGACAAGGCGCCGGCAAATTCATCCCAATCGACGAAGCGTTCACTGGCCTGCTTGGCCAATGCCCGCCTGACAACCGCGTCGACCTCGGGCGCCACGCCAACCCGCAGCGCAGTAAGCGGCGCTGGTTCGACGTTGTAGATCTGGTGCATCAGCGTCGCCTGCGACGCTGCCTCGAACGGTGGCCGCCCGGCAATCAGGTGGTAGACGACGGCAGCCAGCGAATACATGTCCGAACGCGCATCGAGTTCGCCACCGTCGAGTTGTTCGGGCGACATGTAGGCCAGCGATCCGACGCGGTGCACCTGGGTCATGTCGGATCCCAGGTTCAGCACGCTGCCGAAATCGGACACCTTGATGTCCGACACCTGCCCCTGCGCGCCGAGCATCGTCAGCAGGTTGGCCGGCTTGACGTCGCGGTGGATCAGGCCCTGGCGATAGACGTAACTCAATGCCATCGAGCACTTGAACGACAGCTCGATCACCTGCTCCAGCGGCAGCAGGTTGTCGGGGCGGCAAAAATCGCGCAAGGTGCCGCCCGGCACATATTCCATCACCAGATAAGGCCAGCTCGGGTCGTCGACCGCATCGAAGATCTGCACCACGTTCGGATGGTGCAGCCGGCCAACCAGCGCCGCTTCGGCGGCATAGAAGCGCTCGCTGTAGCGCCCATGTACTTCATCGGACGATGCGGGAAGCCGCACGCGCTTGATCGCAACATCACGGCGATTGAATTCGTCGTGACACAGGAATACATCGCTGGTTGCACCCTCGCCGAGGTGACGCAGCACGCGGTACTTGCCGATCAGCACCGGAGCCGCCGTTGAATCGGAGGAGCCGGATCCTGGATCGGTCGAGGAGGGGCTGGTCATGGCGGTGCCTGCATTCTTGCACTGGCGCGGCCTCACATGGCAAGGATTTGCAGGAGCAATCCGCGCATTCAACCATGTGATCTTCACCGCATCCTTAGAATTGCCGAATGATTGAAGTCAAACAGTCGCTGCTGGGGGCGCTGAGCGCAGCGATTCGAACGGTCAGCCCACAAACGCCGTTGCTGGCGGTTTTCGAGTCCCCCAAACAGGCCGCCCACGGCGATCTGGCCATCACCGCTGCGATGATGCTGGCCAAATCGATGAACCGCAAGCCACGCGACGTGGCTCAGGCGTTGGTCGAGGCGCTGCGGGCCCAGCAAGCGGTGACGGACTGGGTTGCGTCGCTCGAGATCGCCGGACCGGGATTCATCAACCTGCACCTCAAGCCGGCGGCCAAACAGGCCATCGTGCCCGAGATCCTGAGTGAGGGCGCCGCTTTCGGCCGCCAGCCGGCGCTGGACGAACCGGTGCTGGTCGAATTCGTGTCCGCCAACCCGACCGGGCCATTACACGTCGGCCATGGCCGGCAGGCCGCACTTGGCGATGCCCTGTGCAAATTGTTCGAGACGCAGGGCCGCAAAGTCACCCGCGAGTTCTATTACAACGATGCGGGCGTGCAGATCGCCACGCTGGCCGCGTCGACCCAGGCGCGGCTGCGCGGCTGCAAACCGGGCGACGCGCAGTGGCCGGAGTCGGCTTACAACGGCGACTACATCGCCGACATCGCCACCGCTTTCAGGGCCGGCCAGACAGTGACGGCGGACGACCGCAGCTTTACCGCATCCGGGGATGTCGACGACCTCGACGGTATCCGCCAGTTTGCGGTGGCCTTCCTGCGGCATGAACAGGACCTCGATCTGCAGGCTTTTGACGTGCACTTCGACAACTATTTTCTCGAGTCGAGTCTGTACAGCAGCGGCCGCGTCGAGCAAACCGTCAAGCGGCTGGTCGACGCCGGCAAGACCTTCGAGGACGGCGGCGCCCTGTGGCTGCGCAGCACCGACTATGGCGACGACAAGGACCGCGTGATGCGCAAGTCCGACGGCAGCTATACCTATTTTTTGCCCGACGTTGCCTATCACATCGGCAAGTGGGAGCGTGGATTCCACAAGGCGATCAATGTGCAGGGCAGCGATCACCACGGCACGATTGCACGGGTTCGGGCCGGCCTGCAGGCGTCCGGGGTGGGCATTTCGCCAGCCTATCCGGACTACGTGCTGCACAAGATGGTGACGGTGATGAAGGGCGGTGAAGAAGTCAAGATTTCCAAGCGCACCGGCGGTTATGTGACCTTGCGGGAGTTGATCGAATGGACCAGCAAGGACGCGGTGCGCTTCTTCCTGACCAGTCGCAAGGCAGACACCGAATTCACCTTCGACGTCGATCTGGCGCTGAAGCAGAACGACGAGAACCCGGTGTTCTACGTCCAATACGCCCACGCGCGGATCTGCTCGGTCTTGCAGCAGCATCAGCAACGCAGTGCGGCCGCAGGCACAAGCCATGAGGAGGGCGAACCCTTGATCGCGCTACTGACCGCACCGACCGAACTCGCGTTGATGTTGAAGCTGGCCGACTATCCGAAGATGCTGGAAGGCGCGGCCAACAGCCTGGCACCCCACGACGTGGCCTTCTATTTGCGCGATCTGGCTGGTGCTTTCCACAGCTACTACGCCGCCGAGCGGGTGCTTGGCGAAGACCCCGCCTTGACCCGTGCCCGGCTGACGCTGTTGCGCGCAACTCGGCAGGTGATCGCCAACGCGCTCGATGTGATTGGCGTCAGTGCACCCGAACAGATGCATCGCGAAGTCATCGCGACGGAGCAACCATGAAGAAAAAACAACTGGGCGGGTTCGGGCTCGGCCTGATCGTCGGCCTGCTGAGCGGATTGGCGCTGGCGCTTATGGTTGCGTTGTATGTAACCAAGGTGCCGATTCCATTCGTCAACAAGGTGCCTCAGCGCGCCAGCAGTGAGCGTGACGCCGTGGAACAAGAGCGCAACAAGAATTGGGATCCGATCGCACCAATGCACGGCAGCAACCCGGCACGTCCTTCGACCGCGTCGACCGCACCAGCCGCACCTGTCACGACGGTGGTTGCCCCTGCGGCGGAGCCCGCTGCCGAACCCGCCCGATCCAGCGCCGAGGCCGCACCGCCGATGGAGGCCCCAACCAGAACGATGGCCTCACCAGCGCCATCGACGGCATCGCGCAATCTGCCTTCTGCAGCACCGGCCACCGCGCCGCTCGCCATACCGCCAGCCCCCGCTGATCCGGGCAATCGCCAGGCGACAGCGATCTTTTCGGATCGCCCGGCGCCCAACCCCAGCGAAGCGGCGCTGTCTACCAAATCGCGCGACGATCCGTTCAACTACTACGTGCAAGCCGGCGCCTACGGACGGCAGGAAGATGCAGAGCAACAACGTGCGAAGCTCGCGATGATCGGACTCGAATCGAAGATCACCGAGCGCGAGCAAGCTGGACGAACGGTTTTTCGAGTCCGCGTCGGACCGTTCGACAAGCGCGAGCGCGCCGATGAAGCCAAGTCGCGCCTGGTCGGCGCATCGATAGACGGCGTACTCGTGCGGGTGCAGAAGTGACACTCGGACATCCGGGACCGGGCGGGTTTTGTGCCTGCACGTTGCAACTTTCCTCGGATCTGACGCTCTGACCCGCCAATTGACTCCCACTCATTCACCAGGAACCCAATCGATGAACCGCCGAAATTTCTCCACCACCGTAGCCGGACTGGGTCTGGCCGGCAGCAGCCTTTCTCTGCCAGCCCTGGCTCAGGACAAGCCCGTTGAAGGCAAGGACTATGTTCGCCTGAGCCAGCCGCAGCCGGTACCGCCAGGCAAGATCGAGGTGGTCGAGTTTTTCTGGTACGGCTGTCCGCACTGCAATTCCTTCGAACCGATGATCGAGGCCTGGGCCAAGAAACTGCCTGACGATGTCGTCTTCCGGCGGGTGCCGGTCGCTTTTCGCGACGAGCCTTTTGTCGTCCACCAGAAAATCTTCTACGCGCTCGAAGGCCTGGGCCAGATCGACGCCATGCACCGCAAGGTGTTCTACGCGATCCACAACGATCGCATGCGGCTCGACAAACTGTCTGACATCGCCGCATTCATGGGCAAGAACGGCGTCGACGCGGCCAAGTTCACCGACATGTTCAATTCGTTCTCGGTTCAGACCAAAGCCAATCAGGCCCGCAAATTGGCTGAGGCCTATCGCATCGATGGCGTCCCGGCAATGGGCATACAGGGCCGTTACTTCACCTCGGGAACCTTGGCAGGCTCCGCTCAGCGTTCGCTCCAGGTGACTGACTACCTGGTCCAGACGATTCGTAAATCCTGATCTCGCGCGGCCCGACACGCACGTGCCAGGTGCAAAGCGCGCCAAATTTGTTGCATGGCAGCAAATGAGCTGCGCACGCCAGACTCGGGCTAAAATGGTCTGCAAGTTCCATGCCCTTTATGCGCACCCTGACCCTGAGCCCCCTGTTGGCCACCCTGATGCTGTGCACGGGGGGTCTGGTTTCGCCGGCTCTAGCCGAGAGAGCAGATCGGGCGAAGCCGCTCGAAGTGGTTGCCGATACACAGGGCAGTATCGACATGCTGAAGCAGACGGTCGTCTTCACCGGCAATGTCGTGATCACCAAAGGCACGCTGACGATCAAGGCCGATCGGGTCGAGGTTCGGGAAGGCCCGAACGGCTACCGAACCGCCTTGGCCATCGGCAACAACCGGCCAGCCACTTTCAGCCAGAAGCGCGACGGCGTCGATGAAACCATCGAAGGCCGCGCTGACCGACTCGAATACGAAGAGCGTGGCGAAATCGTGCGCTTCGTCAACGATGCCCAGGTGCGCCGCTTGCAAGGTCGCAACGTCGCCGAGGAAATCACCGGCAACTTGATTACCTACAACAGCACGACCGAGGTATTCAATGTGTCGGGTGGCGCCTCGTCGTCTGCCGGCAGCACGACCTCCGGCGGCCGCGTGCGCGCCGTCCTGACGCCGCGCGCAGGAACCGAAGCCGCTGCGGCGGCGCGCGAGGCCGGCGCCACACCATCATCGGAGCCCGGGGTCAAACGTTGACGGCTTCGATCGAGACTCAGGTCGCCGCATCCGAACGGCTCAGCAATTCCGCGCACAGGCTCGAAGCTCATGGTCTGAAAAAGACCTATGGCATGCGCCAAGTGGTCAAGGATGTCCATCTTGCCGTTGCCAGTGGCGAAGTGGTCGGGCTGCTCGGGCCGAACGGTGCGGGCAAGACAACCAGCTTCTACATGATCGTCGGTTTGGTGCGAGCCGACGCTGGCGAGATATCCATCGAGGGCCAGCGCGTCGACCGCATGCCGATCCATCAGCGCTCGCGTCTGGGACTTTCGTACCTGCCGCAGGAAGCGTCGATTTTTCGCAAGCTGACGGTCGAGGAAAACATTCGCGCCGTCCTCGAGTTGCAATACGGGCCCGACGGCAAACCGCTGGCGACCAAAGTGATCGACGGACTGCTTGCCGGGCTGCTTCACGACCTCGGGCTTGAAAAGCTGCACGACACCTTGACACCGGCGCTGTCGGGCGGCGAGCGGCGGCGCGTCGAAATTGCCCGCGCCTTGGCCACGCAGCCCCGCTTCATCCTGCTCGACGAACCGTTTGCAGGGGTCGATCCGATCGCGGTGATCGAGATTCAGCGGATCATCGGTTTTCTGAAAAGCC
>JBBRID010000002.1:0-29861 GCA_038221635.1 Burkholderiales bacterium | reverse complement strand
CTGGTGCCACGCTCGGCGGTCGCCCGGGGCAGCAGAAGGGGTTCACAACACCACCTTGACCATGGGATGCGATGACAGGATCCGGTACAGATCGTCGAGCTGTTCGCGGCTGGTCGCCCACACGGTCAAGGTGATCCCGAGATACTTGTCGCCCTTGCTGGCGCGCAACTCGATCGTGGCGGCGTCGAAATTCGGGTCGAACTGCCTGGCCACCTGCGTCACTGCATGAACAAATCCGTCGCCATTGGCACCCATCACCTTGATCGGGAAGGCGCATGGAAAATCAATCAGCGAAGGTTCGGCCGGGGTGTTGTCCATGGCATCAAATCGCCTGACTGGCCTTGACCCGTACATAAGCTTCGTGCAGCCGCGCGTACACCGGTCCCGGTTTGCCGCGCAGCGCACCGTGGCCGACCGCTGCGCCATCGAGCGTGGTTACCGGCAGCACCTCCTTGGTGGCCGAGCTGAGCAGGATTTCGTCGGCAGCCATCACCTCGCCTTCGGCGATCGGGCGCAAGTTGAAGGCAATGCCTTCCTCGTCGCACAACTCGCGGATCAACTCGTAGCGGATGCCCTCGAGCACATGCTCGCTTTTCGGCGGCCCCAGCAAAGCGCCTTCCTGAACGATCCAGACATTGCAGGCCGCTGCTTCGGTCAAATGCCCATCACGGAACATGATGGTTTCCATCGCGCCATGATCGGCGCTGATCTGGCGTGCCAGCACGTTGCCGAGCAGCGAAATGCTCTTGATGTCGCCCCGTTCCCAACGGAAATCGCGTGCAGTGACACAGGCGACACCACGCTGGCGCTGTTCGGCAGTGGGCGGCACCATGCGGTTCACCATCATGAAAACGGTGGGCGTGATGTCTTGCGGCATCACATGATCACGCACCGCGACGCCCCGTGTCACCTGGATGTAGACCAGCTGATCCTCGAAGCCTTGCTGATCGGCCAGATCGGCAACCAGCCGTCGACAGCGCTGCAACCACTCGTCGCGGGTATGCGGATTGACGATTCGAAGCTTGCCCAGGCCTCGCTCGAGCCTGGCCATGTGTTCGGCAAACCTGAACAGTCGGCGCCCGTAGACGGGCACCACCTCATAGACACCGTCGCCGAAGATGAAACCGCGGTCGAGGACAGACACCTTTGCCTCGTTCAGAGGAACGTAGTCGCCATCGAGATAACAAAGGGTAGCGGGCAGCGAGTGCATGGGTGCTCCGGTCAGGGGTGCTGCGATCAGGGAATGCAGCTTACTTGATCCACAGCCGCATCGCGTCCCAGGCTCGGCCGAAGATCCCGGCCTGTGGAACCGCTTGGAGAACGATCAGCGGCACCTCTGCAACCGCCGCTCCGGCAGCAGTCGCCACTTTTAATGCGCCAACCTTCTGGCCGCTGGTCAAAGGCGCAACCAGCGGATCAGTGCGCTCGATGCGGGTTTGCAACCGGGCGCCCTCGCCTTTTGCAACGGTGACGAACACGGCACCGTCGGCGCCCAGTCCGACCTGCGAGGTCTTGCCCTTCCAGACCGGAACCGTGACGATCGCCTGATCCTTGGCGAACAGCCGGACCGTGTCGAAGGATTGGAAACCCCAATTGAGCAGTTTCTGGCTTTCGTTCGCGCGCGCCTGCATCGAGCCGGTATTGAGCACGACGCTGAGGAGCCGCCGCTTGCCCGGGCCTTCCCCGCTGGCACCAAGATTCGGGAATTCGCGCTCGGCACTGGCGATCAGGCAATAGCCGGCCGCCTCCGTGTAGCCCGTCTTCATGCCGTCGACGCTCGGATCACGGCGCAACAAAAGGTTGCGGTTCGGTTGAATGATGTTGTTGTACTTGTATTCCTTGATCGAGTAATAAGGATAGAACTCGGGAAAGTCACGAATGATGTGCGTCGCGATGATCGCCATCTCGCGCGCGGTGCTCTTGTGTCCCGCCTCGGTCAGGCCGGTCACATTCTTGAACGTGGTGTTCTTCAGCCCGAAAGCCTGCGCTTGCCGGTTCATCATGTCGACAAATTGCTCGGCAGTGCCCGCCACGCCTTCGGCCAGTGCGACCGAGGCGTCGTTGCCGCTTTGCACGATCATGCCGTGCATCAATTGCTCGACGGTCGGCGTCATTTTCGTGTCGATGAACATCAAGGAACCGCCTTCCTTGCGCTCGTCCCATGCGCGTCTTGATACCGGCAGGGTCTGCTGCAGCGTCAATTTTTTGTCGCGCAACGCGGTAAAGACCACATAAGCCGTCATCAACTTGGTCAACGAAGCAGGGTCGGACAACGCGTCGGCATCGCGTTCGGCCAGCGTCTGGTTGCTCGTCAGGTCGAGCAGCAGATACTGTTTGGCGGCGATCTCCGGCGGCTGCGGTGCCTGCGCCTGCACGGCCCCGTGCAGACCGATCAGCAACACCAGTGAGGCAAACGCAGAAGTTGACAAAGAGGCAGAAGAGGAGAAGGAACGAATCATGAAATATGGTCCAAATGCGGAGGCAGCCGATCGGTCTTCGGCGCAGCGACAAAACGAGCCCGGCAACACCTTGCCCGCTGGCGCACTGTGCACGCTGAAGATCAAGGCGAATCGGCGCCGGATGGGCGGCCTGCGTTCAGGCCGCTGGCGTGCGTTGCGTCAATAACCACTACCGGCCGACGTCCGGCGGCAGCATCAGCCGCTCGACGGGCTTGCCCTGTTTCAAGTGCGAATCGACGATTTCGTCGATGTCTTCATTGTCGACAAAGCTGTACCAGATGCCTTCGGGATAGACGACCGCAACCGGCCCACCCGCGCAACGATCAAGGCATCCGGCTTTGTTGACGCGAATATTGCCGGGCCCGTTCAAGCCTGCTGCCTTGATCCGAGACTTGCAATGATCGAAACCCGATTGGGCGCCGTGTTGCATACATGCATTTTCGCCGCTGTCCCGCTGATTGAGGCAGAAGAAGATATGCCGCTGGTAATAACTCATCCGAGGGATTCTACCGATGCCGCCTTGCCTACCCGTTCAAACTGGCGACACGTCGCGCGGCATTCGGGACGACCGAGCAAGAACAATCAGCAAATGCAACATCGCCGCATACGGCCAAAACCAGCCGACCCATTGCGCCAGGCCGTGGAATCGGATGAAGCGCCCTTGTTCCCAGGCCTGCAAACTGATCGCATAGTAAGGATCGGCAGGCGCAAGCGTGACCAGCGTGACCCCCAGTGTCAACACGATCAGCCCGAGGGCGGCCGATGCGCGAGTCGGCAGCCAGGCGCCCAGCAGAGCCAGCGCCGAGCCGGTAGCAATCGCCGCGGTGGTCTGAGGTGTTGCCCATGCCAGCGCATGTTGTGGCGCAAAATTCAGGGCGGTGGACAGAGTCGTGACGGCCACCGCTAGCAGCGTCGCGATCACGCTCAGCACGACCCGTCTCCAGCCCGGCACGGAAACGGAATATGCCACCAGGCAAGGCCCGAGCAGTCCCAGAAGCACGACCAGGAAATCACCAGTCGGAGGCAAAACACGCGCCGCCGCTTCAGCGCGCAGCCAGGTCTCGGCCCAGAGTTCGGCCGAGGTGTCCTGCAAGGCGTCATACAACAGGGCACGGAGTCGTGGCAGAGCCTGACCAACCCCCAAGGGCAATGGCAACGGAAAGAGCAACGCGATCGGCCACATCAGCAGCAGCACCAGGCCACTGGCGCTGCGCCGGGTAAACCACTGATCGCGCAGCGTCTGCCAGCGCGCGATGCCTCCGCGCGCATGCGCCAAGACCCCCAGCCCGGCCCCAGCGGCAGCACCGATCAGATTGAGACCGGCATCAACGTTGGAGGGAACACGCTGCGGCAGAAAATTCTGCAAGGTTTCCATCGTCAGACTCAGGGCAGCTGCCACCAAACAGGCCACACCGAAGGCGCTGCCGGATCGCCAGCCGCTGCGTATCAGCGCGACGAACAGCAGGCCACCCAGCGGCACATAGCCGAGCAGATTGGCCGTCAGATCGAACCATGTCCACCAGCGCGGCCACGGCAGAAGCAGGAAATGCCAGACCGACACGCCCGGTAGCCGCCAGCGTTCGAAGGGGTACAGGCTGGCGTAGACGATGAGCGCGGAGAACAGCAGCGTCAACGCGATCGCGGAGCTGCGGTGACGAACCTGCGGTCGCGGCAACTCGACTGACGACAACACCTTCAGCGCCGGTATGGTCAGAACGGTTTGACGACGACCATGATCACGATCACCGCAAACAACAGCACGGATAGCTCGTTGAAGATGCGGAACCAGCGTTCGCTGCGCGTATTGGCCGAAATCTCGAATTTGCGCATCAGCTTCTTGCAAGCATGGTGGTAGCCGATGGCGACGACGACCAGAACCAGCTTGGCATGCATCCAGCCATTGCCCGGGCCGTGCAGGCCGATCTCGAAGCCCAGCCACAGGATGCCGCCCAGCACGAGGGCGATCAACATCAGGATGCCCATGAAGCGATGCAGGCGGCGTGCCATCAACAGCAGTCGTTCGCGTTCGGCATGGCTGTCCGCCGGAACGGCCGCCAGGTTGACGAAGATGCGCGGCAAATAGAACAAGCCGGCGAACCAACTGGTGACGAAAACGATATGGAAGGCTTTGATCCAGAGCATCGGCCGATTATCACGACACAAATGCCGCGTCGCGGCGAAATGCCGCGCCAGATCGGCATTCAAAGGCCACGCGCTGGCTTCAAGGCCAAAGGCAAGCCATCGCCGTATCATTTCGACCTTGCTGAGCGACCCGCCAGCGCCCCTGCAGACGCACCGTGTTCATCCCACCACCATTTCCAGCCAGCCGCCCACGCCGCCTGCGCCGTGACCCATTCACGCGCGATCTGGTGCGCGGACATCGATTGCACCCCAGCGATCTGATCCTGCCGGTTTTCGTGCTCGACGGAAACGGCATCACCCAGGACGTCGCCTCGATGCCCGGCGTTCAGCGGCGCACGCTGGACCACCTGCTGCCAACGGCCGAGGCCTGCGTCGAACTGGGCATTCCGGTGATGGCCCTGTTTCCCGTCATCGACCCGGCGCTCAAATCGGAGAACGGTGCTGAAGCCATGAACCCGGACGGCCTGATCCCACGGGTCGTGCACGCACTGAAGCAGCGCTTCCCGGAGCTGGGTCTGATGACCGATGTCGCGCTCGACCCGTATACGAGCCACGGCCAGGACGGCCTGCTCGACGACACCGGCTACATCGTCAACGACAGCACGGTCGATGTGCTGACCCGGCAGGCACTGGTCCAGGCCCAGGCCGGCGTCGACATCGTCGCCCCGAGCGACATGATGGACGGTCGGATCGGTGCGATCAGGGCTGCGCTCGAGGCCAACGGGCTGGTGCACACGTGCATCATGGCCTACAGCGCCAAATACGCCAGTGCCTTCTACGGTCCGTTCCGCGACGCCGTCGGCTCTGCCACCAACCTGGGCAAGAGCAACAAGAAGGTCTACCAGATGGACCCAGGCAATTCGGACGAGGCCTTGCGCGAGGTGGCACTCGATCTGGCTGAAGGCGCGGACATGGTGATGGTCAAGCCCGGGATGCCGTATCTGGACATCGTGCGCCGGGTCAAAGACGAGTTCAGGGTTCCGACCTTCGCCTACCAGGTCAGTGGCGAATATGCGATGTTGAAAGCCGCCGCAATGAATGGCTGGCTCGATCACGACGCGGTGATGCTGGAAAGCCTGCTTGCATTCAAGCGCGCCGGCGCAGACGGCGTGCTGAGCTATTTCGCCCTCGACGCGGCGCGCGTGTTGCGCCGCGCCTGACCGTCCCACGCAACGCCGCCAAATGCGGATTTTTCATGTCAGCGCCGATCAGTTCACCGAGTTGTCCGAGCCCCCGGAACACCTGCCCGCGGCCGGCTGGCTCTGGCTGGGCTTCGCTCGCGCAGAAGTCGAATCCGGTTCGGCATTGCTGCAATCGACGCTGCGCCGCTGGACCGGCGGTGAACTCGTCGATCTGCACATTTCCGACCTGCTGAACAAGCAGCTGCCCTCGCATTTCGATTCGACGTCGTGGTACGACCTGATGGTTTTCCGCCGGCTGGCAGCGGGCACGCGCACCGGTCAGCCGGAGACCGCCATGTCCTCCACGCCGGTGGCCGAAGCTATCGATACCAGTCCGGTCGGCTTCGCGTTGTTCGACCGCGTCCTGCTGAGCGTGCATCCCGACGACTGCATCGTGCGCGACTTCTTCGCAGCCCGTCTGGCACAACAAGGGCAGTTCCACGACACCCGAAACGCCGCGCGGCTACCGCCAAATCCGGCCGATCTGATGCTGCGCATGCTCAATCACATGGTTGACAGCTACCTCGATCTGCGCCGGCTGTTGTCACGCGAGCTGGCGGAACTGCAGCGCCGGCTCTTCGAGCCGAATGCACGACCATTCAACTGGCACTTGCTGCTCGATCTGCGCAATGCCCTTCATCTGCTTGAAGATACCTGCGAAGACCAGCAATCCGCGATCGTCGAGTGGATCGACGCGCTCGACGAATGGCCGCGGGAGGACGAAGCGGCGGCCCGCCGTGAACACGAGTTGCTGAGAGTGCGTTCGCGCGACGTGCAGGAGCATGTCGCGCGGGTGCTGAGCCATGTCAGACGGCTCGAGTCGTCTGCCGAGACCGCGGTGCAGATGCATTTCTCGGCCCAGAGCCACCGCACCAACAACATCATGCGCACCCTGACCGTGCTGACAGCGATTTTTCTGCCGCTCAATCTGCTGACTGGATTCTTCGGCATGAATTTCGATCGCCTGCCGCTGATCCACAATCCGGCCGGGATTTGGGCCGTGATCGGACTGCTTGTGTCCACCGGCGTCGCACTCAGCGTGTTGTTCTGGCGCAAGCGTTATCTGGGCGGTTCGCGTTGAGCACTGAGCGCTTCAGTTCGCGCCAGCTGTTCCTGCTTGCTTCGGTGACCTTGTTCTGGGGCTTCAACTGGCCGGTGCTGAAGCTGGGCGTCAGCGGCTACCCGCCGTTGTCATTTCGCGCGATGTCGTTGTTGCTAGGGCTGCCCTTGTTGTTTTTGGCCACGCGGCTGCTCAAGCTGCAATTGCAGGTGGCGCGCAGCGATTGGCCGGAACTGGCGCGATTGACACTGACCAACATGATCGTCTGGCACGTGTTGGCAATCCTGTCGATCCAGACACTGTCGTCCGGACGCGCGGCCATCCTCGGCTACACGATGCCGATCTTCTCGGCCGTGTGGGGCATGATCTGGTTCAGCCAGCGCCTGTCGGGCCGTCAGATGATCGGAGTGGGCGCGGCGGCAATCGGCGTGGCGTTGTTGTTGTGGCACGAGATCGATCGCATGTCCGGCAGCCCGCTCGGCGTGGTCGGAATGTTGATTGCCGCTGCCGTGTGGGCGCTGGGAACGCAGATGTTGCGACGCACCGCAATCGTCGCCCCCACCCTGGTGCTGGTCTGGTGGATGACGCTGGCCACCACCTTGGTCACCATTGCGCTGGCCTGGATTTTCGAACGCCAGCACTGGACCGCGCTGCCACCGGCAGTCTGGGCGGCGGTGGCCTACAACGGCGTGCTGATCTTCGGATTCGCGCAACCGGCTTGGCTGCTGCTCGCACGCGAACTGCCTCCTGCGGCATCAACGCTCAGCGTGATGCTGATCCCGGTTCTCGGCACCCTGTCCGGCGCCTGGTGGCTTGGCGAGTCACTGTATTGGCAAGATGCCGCGGCACTGATGCTGCTCGGAATGGCGATCGCATCGGTGCTGCTGCCGCCCGGCCGCCCGCGCACCACCGCCTGATCACCGCATCAATCTGCGGCGTATGGATCGGCCACGCCGAGCTGCGCCAGGATGGCGGTCTCGAGGCTTTCCATCCGATGCGCCTGTTCATCGTCGAGGTGGTCCCAGCCCTGGGCATGCAATGCGCCGTGCACCAGCAGGTGTGAATAGTGATCAGCGAGTGGTATTTCCATCTCCTGCGCCTCGCGCTCGATGACCGATGCACACAACACCAGGTCTGCAACGACCACGGGCTGACGGCTGTAGTCGAAGGTCAATACATTGGTGGCATGGTCCTGCTGCCGGTAGTCGCGATTCAAGCTCAGGCCCTCGTCCTCTCCGACGACCCTCACCGTCATTTCGGCTGGATGTTGCAATGCTGAACGGATGCAGCGGGCGACCAGACTTCGCGACAGCAGCTGACGATGGCTGCGAGCCGTCTCGTCACGGCGCGCGAACTGCAGCGACAGTGACAGTGCCGGACGCCCGCCACGGCCGGCCATCACCGGGCCCCTGAAGCTGCTGAGCGCAGCGCCACGATCGAGGGCTCAGGCGTCATCCCGGCGCGCCGCATCGTAGGCTTCGACGATGCGCGCAACGAGAGGGTGCCGCACGACATCGATCGACGTGAAGCGGGTCGTCGCGATCCCGTCGACTCGGCGAAGAATCCGCTCCGCCTCGATCAGGCCGCTCAGATCGCCATGTGGCAAGTCGATCTGGCTGACATCACCGGTCACGACGCATTTGCTGCCGAAGCCGATCCGGGTCAGGAACATCTTCATCTGCTCAGGCGTCGTGTTCTGTGCCTCATCGAGGATCACGAAGGCATGGTTCAGCGTGCGCCCGCGCATGAATGCCAGCGGCGCAACCTCGATCAAACCCTTCTCGAAGGCCCGGGTCACCTTGTCCAGTCCCATCAGGTCGTACAAGGCGTCGTACAACGGGCGCAAATAAGGGTCGATCTTTTGCGCCAGATCGCCAGGCAGAAAACCGAGCCGTTCGCCCGCCTCGACCGCGGGCCGGGTCAGGATGATGCGCTGGACCGCGCTGCGCTCAAGCGCATCGACGGCGCAAGCGACCGCCAGATAGGTCTTGCCGGTGCCCGCGGGCCCGATTCCGAAGCTGATGTCGTGGCTGAGGATGTTGGCAAGATACAGCTGCTGGTTCGGCGTGCGCCCGGCAACGTCGCCGCGCCTCGTCCGCAGATCAGTTGCTGCAGAAGCACCATCGGCAACCGCAACAGTGGCATCGCTGCGCTTCGGGCTGGCCGGGTTCGCCACCGCCTGGACCAGCGCGAGTTGAAATTCCTCCGGCTCGAGCGGCTTCCTGGCACGGTCGTAGATCGACTGCAACAACGCGACAGCGCGCTCGGCCTGCGCTTTTCCGCCGTCGATGCGAAAGGACTCGTTGCGACGGGAAATCGTTACATCCATCGCCGTCTCGATATCCCGCAGGTGGCCGTCCATGCTGCCGCACAGGTGCGCAAGACGGGTGTTGTCGACCGGGATGAAAGCGTGGCGAAGGATCACAGCGGCAGTTGGTTAGGCGAGGTGCCTTTGGTTTGCGATTGTCGCTTGAACCGTCGAATCCCGGTGTCAGACCTGGCGCCCAGCCCAGCCGATAATCGGGCAATGATCGGACGACTCACCGGCCTGCTGGCCGAGAAGACACCACCGCAGGTACTGCTCGATGTGAACGGTGTCGGCTATGAAATCGACGTGCCAATGAGCAGCTACTTCAATCTGCCGGCCGTCGGCGAGCGCGTCAGCCTGCTTATCCACTTCGTGGTCCGCGAGGATGCGCAGTTGCTGTACGGCTTTCTGACCGCTGGTGAGCGCCACACCTTCCGCCTGCTGATCAAGATCTCCGGCGTCGGTCCGCGCATGGCACTGGCGATCCTGTCCGGGCTCAGCATCGACGATCTGGCCCAGGCGGTCAGCCAGCAGCAGAGCGGCCGATTGGTCAAAGTCCCGGGGATCGGAAAGAAGACCGCCGAACGCCTGCTGCTCGAATTGAAGGGCAAACTTGGCGACGTGCCGGGCGACAGGACAGGCAATACCGGCGGCGACAATCATGCCGATATCCTGCAGGCGTTGATGGCGCTCGGTTACAACGATCGTGAAGCCGCAGCCGCGTTGAAAGCCTTGCCTGCTGACATCGGCGTCAGCGAAGGCATCCGACTGGCGCTCCGATCACTCGGCAAGTGAGCGCCGACGGCGCTCAGTGTTTGTGCATCGGTGCGGCACCCGGCGCCGCAACCTCGACCTGAACCTTGACCGGCCCGGCCTTCTCGAAAACCAGCGTCATCTCGAAGTTGCTGCCGACCACCCGGGGCTGCTTCAGCCCCATCAGCATCAGGTGCAGCCCACCGGGCTTCCACTCGACGGCCTGGCCAGCTGGCAGATCGACGGCAGCGATCTGGCGCATTCGCATCACGTTGCCGTCCATGCTCATGCTGTGCAACTCGACCACGGCAGCGACTGGAGTCGATGCCGACAGCAACTTGTCCACGCTGCCGCCATTGCGGATACTGAGGTAGGCGCTGCTCATCGCCTGCCCAGCCGCGGTACTGCGGGCATACGGCTGGACGATCTCGACCGAAGCAGCCCGGACCCCCTGGGCCATCGACCAGGGCGCGACGAGCAGGGCGGACAACAACAGGCCTGCAGAAAAGATTCGAAACGAAGACATCCGGGTATTGCTCCTGTGTGTGGATCATGGGGGCAGATCCCTGCGCCAAGGATAATGTGCCATGAGCATCCAGACCGACGATTTTGCGATACCGAAGCGTGTCGTCAGCGCGGCACCGGTTTCGCCGAACGAGGAGGCAATCGAACGTGCCTTGCGCCCGAAGGGTATGCAAGAGTACATCGGCCAGACCAAGGCGCGCGGACAGCTTGAGATCTTCATCGGTGCGGCGCGCAAGCGCAGCGAGGCCATGGATCATGTGCTGCTGTTCGGGCCGCCCGGGCTCGGCAAGACCACGCTCAGCCACATCATCGCCAACGAACTCGGCGTCAACCTGCGCCAGACCAGCGGACCGGTGCTGGAAAAGCCGAAGGATCTGGCAGCAATCCTGACCAATCTCGAACGCAACGATGTGTTGTTCATCGACGAGATCCACCGCTTGAGCCCGGTCGTCGAAGAAATCCTCTACCCGGCGCTGGAGGACTACCAGATCGACATCATGATCGGCGAAGGGCCCGCCGCGCGCAGCATCAAGCTCGACCTGCAGCCGTTCACGCTGGTCGGCGCGACGACCCGTGCCGGCATGCTGACCAATCCCTTGCGCGACCGTTTCGGCATCGTCGCACGGCTTGAGTTCTACAGCGCCGAGGAGCTGACTCGCATCGTCACACGCTCGGCCGCTCTGCTGAAGGTGCCTACCGATCCCGAAGGCGCATTCGAGATCGCCAGACGCTCGCGCGGCACGCCCCGCATCGCCAATCGGTTGCTGCGCCGGGTGCGCGACTATGCCGATGTCAAGGGCAACGGCGAGATCGACTTGGCTGTTGCCAACCTGGCGCTGGCGATGCTCGATGTCGACCCGCAAGGCTTCGACGTGATGGACCGCAAGCTGCTCGAAGCGGTCGTGCACCGCTTCGACGGCGGTCCGGTAGGCCTCGACAACGTCGCCGCGGCGATCGGGGAAGAGCCAGGAACCATCGAAGACGTGATCGAGCCCTACCTGATCCAGCAGGGTTTTCTGCAGCGCACCCCGCGCGGACGGATCGCCACGTTGGCCGCCTACCGGCACCTCGGGGTGGCGCCACCAACGGCGCAAGCACGTGACGACCTGTTCAGCCGCAGCTGATCGACATCATTCAGCTTGGCGGCTGGGTCAAGACTCGAACAGCAACTTACCCTGTGCGCCGGCGCGGTGGTAGCCGTGCCAAGACGCCGGTCTGCGCCCGGCAGTCTGCTCGCTCAGCAGGTCCGTGAATTCGCCATTCGCCAGCGCCGAATAGAACAGGAAGCCCTGCATCCGGGGACACCCCGCCTGCTCGAGGTATGCAGACTCCTCTGTGGTTTCAACGCCTTCGGCAATCACGTTCATGCCCAGACCGGTGGCCATCGAGATGATCGCCAGCACCACCGGGCAATGGCCCTGTGAATGCATGATCTCCCGGACGAATGACTGGTCGATCTTGACGGTGCGGATTGGGAATCGATGCAGGTAGGCCAGCGATGCATAGCCGGTGCCGAAATCATCAATGGCCACGCTGACGCCAAGCCGGCACAACATGTTGAGCTGGTCGATCACGTATTGCGGATTGCGGATGCTGACGTTTTCGGTGATCTCGACCTCGATACGGTTCATCGAGAAGCCCCACTTGGCCTGGGCATCGACCAGCTTGCGAACAAAATCGCCGCGCTCCAGGTAATGCGGCGAGAGATTGATCGCCATCGTTACGTCGTCAACGCCCAGCGACGTCCACTCGCTCAGATCGCGACCCACCGTCTCAAGCATCCAGTCGCTGATGGGCACGATCAATCCGACCTCTTCTGCAAAAGGCAGAAATTCGCCGGCAGTCAGCAGGCCGCGATCGGGGTGGCGCCAGCGCATCAGGCCTTCGGCACCGATGATGCGGCCGGTGCGCACGTCGATCTGCGGCTGGTAGAACATCTCGAGCTCACCATTCTCGAGGGCCATGCGCAGGCCGCGGTCGAGTGAAAGCTTGTATTGCGACGCGTCCAGCATCTCGGCACGGAAAAAGCAATGCCCGTTCTTGCCGTCGGCCTTGACGCGGTACATCGCAATGTCCGCATGGGCCAGCAATTGCTCGATGGTGGTGCCATGTGCGGGATAGACCGCGATCCCGATGCTTGCTGAAATCCTGACTTCGTGCTCGGCCAGAAGGAACGGAAACTGCAAGCACTCGAGAATCTTGCGGGCAACCACGCTGGCGTCTTCGCGGCTGCCCAGACGCGGCAGCATGATGATGAATTCGTCTCCCCCGAGCCGGGCCAGCGTATCGCCTGCCCGGAGGACATCCTTCAAACGGCTCGCCGCTTCCTTCAGCAGATCATCGCCGAGCAGATGTCCGAGCGTATCGTTGACCATCTTGAACCGGTCGAGATCGATGAACATTACGGCCAGTTCGCAGCCGCTGCGCATCGCCTGCAGCATCGCGACATCGAGGCGGTCGCGAAACAGGATGCGGTTCGGCAGGTCGGTCAGGATGTCGTGATAGGCCTGATGCGAGATCAGCTCTTCGGCGCGTTTGCGCTCGGTGATGTCGCGGGCGACGCCGTAGGTTCCAGCGTAGAACGGCGGGGCCGCAGCCTCGGGAATGGTCGTTGCATACATTGCAATCGAATTGAACAGCAGGGTCTTGATTCCCGGTCCACCTTCGGGCTGTGCCGGCAACATCGAAAGTGGTTGCAGGCGCAACTCCACGTTGCGCGCTGCGCGGTCACCGGTGCGTCGTTCGTGGAAGACATGCCTGGCGGCCGGCAGGTCATCGTCGTGGATCACTGACGAGTAGTGTCTGCCGATCAGGCTGTCGCGTTCGATGCCGAGCAGCGACTCGAAGCGATCGTTGACAAACGTGAACTGTCCTTGCGGATCGAGCATGTAGATCATGTCGGGCGAACTGTCGACCAGGTGTCGATAAAGTCGCTCGGAATGTTCGAGTTGCTGCGCCATCCTGCGGTTTTCAGCCACCAGACGTTGGCGCTGCAAGGTGTGATCGATGCTGCGCAACAGATCGGCCGGAAGATAGGGTTTGCGGACGAAATCATCGGCGCGCCGGCGCAACGCGCCGATCGCTGCATCGATATGGGATTCGCCACTGACCACGATCACCGCCACGTCGAGCGCGCAGGCCTGGATGTGGTCCATCACAGCGTTGCCACCCTGCCCTGGCATGCGCAGATCGAGCAGAACGAGGTCGAATTCCTTGCCCTCCAGCAACTGCATTGCAGCGCGGGCATTGTCGACCGCAGTTGTTTGGTGCCCGGCGGTTTTCAGCAGCGCTGTCAGACTCTGCAGGTGCAGGCTGTCGTCGTCGACCAGCAACAGACGCGGCGCGCGTGTCGACACATCTGCCGCCACACCGTTCGGGTGCGGCCAGTGCCTGTCGGCCGCCTGCACGGCGCGCAGTCGATTGACCGGTGGGGTTTTCATCGACCTTCCGACCCGTCTTCAGTCATTGGCTTGGCTTGTCGACACGGCAACAGGACGTTGAAGCTGGTTCCGGCTACGTTGCTGCGACACTGGATCGTCGCGCCCATTCCCTGGACCAAGCGGTAGACGATTGCCAGGCCTCGGCCACGTGCCAGTTTGAATTCCGCCTTGGGCGCCGCCGCTGTGGCGCCGCCCGGCCGCGCACCATCCACCCCCTTTCCCGCGAACAGCTGCGACAACATGTCGGCCGGCATCCCCGGCCCGTTGTCGCGAACATCGATCTCCAGCCACAGACGGCCATCGCGGTTGACCAGGCCATTGTTGGAGACCACGATCTGCGCGCCGCTCTGCCCGAACGAGGCGGCGGCCTGCGCCGTCGACATCGCCTCGATTGCGTTTTTCACCAGATTGACAAGAACCTGTTCGAGCGAATCACGCTCGACCGTCGGTTCGATCCGGTCCGGCAGCAGGTGACTCGAGATCGAAATCCCCACCGCCTCGGCCTGAGACTTGAACAAGCGCACGGTCTCGTCGATCAGGCGATTGACATCGACCGAGCCAGCGAGCGCCGCCGGCGGCTGAGCGCCGAGTGTCTGGACCAGCCGGCCTACCCGCGCCACCTCTTGCTGCAGCAGCGCGATGTCGCCGCTCAAATCCTGTTGTTCGTCGATGGACAGCGCGTCCGACGTAGTCAGTTTGAGGTTCAGCATTTCGAGGTAGTTCTGGATGATGGCCAGCGGATTGTTGATTTCGTGAGCCAGATCGCGAGCGGCTTCGATCTGGGCCGTAGCGCGCCGCTCGAGCAGCTGGCCAGCTTCTTCCCGACGCTGTGCTGCTCGGCGACTTGATGTTTCCGCGCGGGCCACAAAGGCGCTCAGGAATCCCTGTTTGGCCGACAGGTCAGCGATCAGCGCCGCGTCGGCGGCACATACCAGCACCGCACTGCCAGCGGAGTCATCAGCGCCGCTCAGATTCAGCGGCAGGCAGATCAGCTGGTCGGTTGCCATCAGCCGTAACAGCTGATCTTCGGCGATCGCCAACTCGCTGGGGGCGTCGCGCGCGCGATCAATGAACAGCGGGCGGCGCGCCGCGATTCCATCACGCAGGCGCTGCGAGGCGTCGATCGGCAGCGAGAAACCCTGCCATGGCCGCAGCGCCCCGGAGGGCACCGGCGGCTCGCTGGTCGAGCCAATCCAGCGCAAGACACGGTCCGCATCAGCGACCATCGGAATGACTTCAACAAACTGGAACACCATCCGCGCGGTCGCTGCGATGTGCTGAAGTTGCTGCGCCTGGCTGTGCTCGACCACGGTATCGGCCAGCAGCGTCGTCGCGACCAGCAAAGGCTCGACCTCGCGCTCGATCTGTTCGGCAGCTGTTGACGAGCGATGCGGCAGGCCGCTGCCATCCAGGCTGATGCCGAGCTGCTCGGCAGCACCGCGCAACTTGGCATTTGCCTGCTCCGTGGACTCGGAAATCTGCGTGATATTGATGCCACAGATCTCGGCTGCGTCGGCGACCCGCTTGACGTCAGGTGTCTCCTGCGCGATCAGATGGGCCAGCGCAACGATCCGGATCAGGGGTTCGGTACCGACCAGACGTGGCAATGGCTCGTGGTGGTAGCGCGAGCTGTCGGCCAGCGCGCGGCTCAGCCGCCACCGGCCAATCAGCCACGCGCCGGCTTCGGCGTGATCGACCAACAGCCAGCGCCGTTCGACCGCGCAGCGGGACGGATCGTCCTCCGGGCTCATGCCTTCGGGATGAAATTCGGGTGCGGCGGCAAGCAAGGCCAGTCGGCCGATGTCGTGCAACAGCCCGGCGAGATAAGCCTCGTCCTCCTGCACGCCACCGATTCGGCGCGCCAATTCGCGGCACAGTGCAGCGGTCAGCAGCGAATGCCGCCAATAGGGTATGAGGTCGACTCGGCGCAATGCCGCCACGCTGTGCATCGCCTGAAAGATCGCCTGGCTGATGACGATTGTGCGGACCGTCTCGGTGCCCAGCACATTGAGACAGCGCTTCAGGTCACGTAGCGGTTCCGAATCTCCCGAGGTGCGATATGCCGCGCTGTTGGCCACGGCCATGACCTTGCCAGCCATTGCCGGATCGGCAGCGATCAATGTTGCGAATTCGTCGATCGAAGCGTCGTCGCGCCGATACAGCGCCAGCAGCTTCAGCAGCACTTCCGGCAACGCAGGCAGTCGAACCGTCCCCAGCCGGGGGCGGGCATCGGTCACTACCGGGCTTCGAGTCGAGGTCTGCAAAGTTCAAAGAACACGTTGTCGGCACTGAGCCGATGCCTGCGCGCTGCGCGCTCAAAACCCGTTCAACGCAACTGCCGAGCAGAAACGCGCAAAAACGAGCAAAAACACTGATAGTACAAACTATTGTGAGAATTTGTGTCCACAAAACGCCACTCTCTACATGTGCAAACCCGCAGCGGCTTCACCGGATGCAGCCCCGGGCGTCGACCGGCCAGACGGCCTCCACCGTGCCAGCAGACAACCCGCCGCGAACCGCAATGAAATGATCATGAAGATTGACAGTCGGATCGCAGTGCCCTGGAATCAACCAAACTACCTCCCCCAGCTCCGGTAGATCGTCGCCGGCGGACGTCAGGATGCCGTGTTCGTCACCGCCATTGGCGAAGGCGAGGCGTCGCCCATGCACCAACGGCATGCCCGAATCAACCGCGTGCGATTTGTGTCCGGCGTCGACCACCGCGCGGTTGTTGTGCCTGCTGATCACCTGGCTCTTGATGAACAACGCATGCTCGAAAACAGGCGCGGCCGGATCAGCCCGGTTGGCCGCGTAGTCGGCATCCATGAACAGAAAGCTGCCAGCCTGCAATTCGCCGTAGATGCCGCTGGCGGCCTCGTTGATGAAACTTCCGGTTCCGGCACCGGTGACCAGCGGACAGGCGATCCCAGACGCATGAAGGTCCGCCAAGACTCGGCGCACCCGTTCGACTGCGATATCGATTGCGCCATGGCGCTCGACAGGGCTGCGCAGGTGTTGCGCACCACCGTGATAGGCCTGGAGCCCGGCGAAGTGCAGTCCGCCAGAGGCGGCTGCCACCCGCTGCAGCTGCAGCACCAGACCGACGGCCTGATCCGCGGCGACACCGCAGCGTCCCTGCCCGACATCGATCTCGACGAATACATCGATCCGGCTGCCGGCTGCGCGCATTGCCCGCTCCAGCCGGCTGATGCCGAGCTGCGAATCGACACACAACGCCAGGCGAATCCGGCCCGCCAAGGACGCCACATCGATCAGCTTGGCATCATCGATGATTTCGTTGCTGATGAAGATGTCGCCAACCCCGCCCTCGGCCAGCGCCTGCGCTTCGGAAAGCTTCTGCACACAGACACCCACCGCGCCCGCCTCGATCTGCAGGCGGGAAATGTGCGCACTCTTGTGCATCTTGGCGTGTGGACGCAGTTTCAGACCACGTTCGCGGGCGAATCGGGCCATCGACGCCAGGTTTCGCTCCATCGCGTCGAGGTCGACCACCAGCGCCGGAGTTCTGATCGACGCGATATCGGATCCAGCCGACGCAGCCGGTACTGCCGTCATGCCGCCGGCCCGATGCGGTCGAGCGCCACCGAACCATCGCTGGTCTCGTCCAGCGCCAGCTCGGCGGATTCGAGGTGACTGCTATCGGACCAGCCGACCAGCGTGAAGCCCTGCTCGCTGTAGAGCAGGCGATTGATGCTGGCATTGGTGACCAGCCAGGTGCGCGGCGCCTGCAGGGTCTGCCGGGTGGCAGCCCGATGCAGGCAGTCGAGCACACCGCCATGCGCAACCAGCGCGATCGCCTGGCCCGGATGTGCAGCAGCAATGCGCTGCGCGGCACCCACACAGCGGTCGTAGAAAATCGACAAGGACTCGCCGCCGGGTGGCGCAAATTCGGGGTCACGCTTGCGCCAGCGCTCGCTCTGCTCGGGGAAGCAGGCTTCGATTTCCTTGAAGGTCAGGCCCTGGAAGCCTCCGAAATCGCGTTCGCGAAGACTGGAATCGATGACAACCTTCAATCCCGAGCGTTCTGCAGCCGCCGATGCCGTGTCGAAGGCCCGTGACAAGTCGCTCGAGTACACCGCAGCCAATCCCTCGCCGTGCAATGCATCGGCGAGCCGCTGGGCCTGCCAACGCCCCATGTCGTTCAGACCGATGTCGAGCTGGCCCTGTATACGGGTAACGACGTTCCAGGCGGTTTCACCATGGCGAATCGCCAGCACTCGCGTGCCGACATCCAGATTGCCATTCACCTCAGACGCCCCAGACGATATCCTCGCCCGCTGCGTGTGACCGCTTCATCATGTCGACCAACGGCCAAACGCGTTGCCGAAGCGACACCGCCTCACGCTTGATGGTGGCTTCAGGATCGGCAGCCGCTTCAGCGTCGGCCTGCTTGCGCGCCGCCTCTTCGGCGCCTACCGCAGATTCGAGTGCTGCAATCTCGGCAGGCAGGCTGGCTGCCTCGAAGATGCCCTTGGCGGCGGGCTCACGCCCCAGGATCCGCATCACTTGATCCCCGTTTGGCTGCAACATGATTACGTCGCCCGCGGCTTTCGACTTGAATTTGTACATCATCGGTTGCTCCCCCTGCAAAGCTCCAGTGACCGCATTGTGATTGATACGCCCGCGTCCAAGACGAGGTGCGATGACCAGCGAAGTTTCGGTCAGACGCCGCACGGAAGCCACGCGGGCGTCAAGACCGGGCTATAATGCTCAGCTGTTTCGAGGAGCGTTGCAAGGTGCCGGGCATTGCCATGGCATCCCAGGCTCGAGACCTTTCATTGCAACCGCGCTCACCCGCACGATGTGTCCTCGTGGGTGAGTGGTGATCTGGTTCTTCCACCATCGCGATCGGCATGTCGGGCGGGTTCCCCATCAAGACGGAGCCCGAAAATGAATGCTGTTCTCAAACCCAAGCAAGACCAACACCACGCCGTAGCCGATCTGTCCCTCGCTGCGTGGGGCCGCAAGGAAATCAAGATCGCCGAGACCGAACTGCCTGGTCTGATGGCGATCCGCGAGGAATTCGCCGAGAGCCAGCCGCTGAAAGGCGCACGCATCACCGGTTCGCTGCACATGACGATCCAGACCGCGGTGCTGGTCGAGACGCTGCAGGCTCTCGGTGCCGACGTGCGTTGGGCCTCTTGCAACATCTTCTCGACCCTAGACCACGCCGCCGCCGCACTGGCCGTGGTCGGCACCCCGGTTTTCGCGCACAAGGGCGAGACACTGACCGAATACTGGGACTTCACTCACCGCATCTTTGAATTCGGCGCCAAAGGCAGCAACGCCGAAGGTCCGAACATGATCCTCGACGACGGCGGCGACGCCACGTTGCTGATGCATCTGGGCAAGCGGGCTGAAAAGGATGCTTCGTTGCTCACCAAGCCGACCAGCGAAGAAGAAACCTGTTTGTACGCGGCGATCAAGGCCAAGCTGGCCGAGGATGCAACGTGGTACAGCCGCAAGAGCGCGCAGATCATCGGTGTCACCGAGGAAACGACGACTGGCGTGTTGCGCCTGAACGAGATGAGCGCCAAGGGCACGCTGCTGTTCCGGGCCATCAACGTGAACGACAGCGTCACCAAGAGCAAGTTCGACAACCTCTACGGTTGCCGCGAATCGCTGGTCGACTCGATCAAGCGCGCCACAGACGTGATGATTGCCGGCAAGGTGGCCTGTGTGGCCGGCTACGGCGATGTGGGCAAGGGCTCGGCACAGGCGCTGCGTGCTTTGTCGGCGCAGGTCTGGGTGACCGAGATCGACCCGATCAATGCGCTGCAGGCCGCGATGGAAGGCTTCAAGGTCGTGACCATGGAATATGCCGCCGACAAGGCCGACATTTTCGTCTCGGCCACCGGGAACAAGAGCGTGATCCGCTACGAACACATGGCGGCGATGAAGAACGAGGCCATCGTCTGCAACATCGGCCATTTCGACAACGAGATCGATATCGCTGCGCTCGAGAAGCTCGAGTGGGATGAGATCAAGCCGCAGGTCGACCACATCATCTTCCCGGATGGCAAGAAGATCACGCTGCTTGCCAAGGGACGCCTGGTCAATCTGGGCTGCGCAACAGGCCATCCGAGTTTCGTGATGTCGTCGAGCTTCGCGAACCAGACCATCGCCCAGATCGAGCTGTTCACGAAGAGCGACCAGTACCAGACCGGCAAGGTCTACGTGCTGCCGAAGCACCTCGACGAAAAGGTGGCGCGTCTGCACCTGACGAAGGTGGGCGCGATGCTGACCGAACTGAGCGACGAGCAGGCTGCCTATATCGGGGTCAGCAAACAGGGGCCTTACAAGGCTGATACGTACCGGTATTAAACGGCGCCCCAGTCGCTGCGCTCCACCTTGCAGGTCGCGATGGGCCAGTGGCCCACCTCCTCGTCAGGCATGAACAGTCCACCCGGCTGTTCATGCCCGGACTTGGCCCCCAAGGGGCACCTCGCCTGCGACCGGGGGACCCGTCCGCGGCGAGTGGCCTGATCGGGCGAGCGCTTTGCACCGCCCACAGCCTGCGCAATTCAGTGCCCTCTAGTAGTTCGTTTCGCCAATAAGTTTACGAATGAAATCGATGCGTTCGTTAGTCAGGCTGGCCGCCAACCACAGCCATAGCCGTAGCTATGGCGCGGATTTGCAACGACGCATGGCGGACGAAGGCGCGATTTCATGTGACCGGTTTGGCGGAACGGACTACTAGGTAGGAATTTCGTGCGCGCTGACCAATTGGTTTTACAACGAGGCCTTGCGCCGACGCGGTCGGCTGCGCAGCGCTTGATTGCTGCTGGCGCGGTGCGTTGGCATGCGGTTGACGGGTGGAAGGCGCTGCGCAAGGCGGGCGAGGATCTGCCCGAGGATTGCCAGCTCGATGTGACCGACGATGCGGAGACGCGGTGGGTGTCACGCGGCGGGCTGAAGCTGGACGCGGCGCTGCAGAGCACCGGCCTGCAGGTCGAGGGTCGGCGTTGCCTGGATGTCGGGCAGAGCACCGGCGGTTTCACCGACGTGCTGTTGGCGCGCGGCGCGGCCGAGGTGGTCGGGGTCGATGTCGGGCATGGTCAGTTACATGCGAAATTGCGCGACGACGCCCGCGTCACGACCATTGAAGGACTGAATGCCCGAGAACTCGAAGGTGCTGACCTCGGACGCTTTGATCTGGTGGTCGGCGACCTGTCGTTCATTTCAATGACGCTTGTGCTGCCGGCCATCATCAGCGTGCTGACCGGCGATCTGCTGATGCTGGTGAAGCCGCAATTCGAAATGCAGCCAGCCGATATCGGCAAGGGCGGACTGATCAAGGACGCGGCGTCATATCCGAAGGTCGAGCAACGAATACGCGCGGCCTGTTCGGAGGGCGGGCTCGAGGTGATCGACTACCTGCCCTGCGCCATCGCCACCATCGATGGCGACCGAGAATTTTTCGTCTGGGCGCGTGCCGGCATCGAGCCGGCCACGTTCGAAAAAACAGAGGCGTGATGATGAGTGTTCCAGTCAGTTTCGAGTTCTTCCCGCCAAATACATCGATTGGCGACGACAAGCTGAAGACCGTGGTGCGCGAACTCGGCGAGCTTAACCCCGCGTTCTTCAGCGTCACATACGGCGCAGGCGGGTCGACCCGCGAGAAGACCCTGGCCACCGTGATGGGAATCGCCGGCGCCGGATTCGAGGCCGCGCCGCACCTGTCCTGTGTAGGTTCGACCCGGGCGGGTATAGCCGAGATCCTGGGCACCTACCGGGCTCAGGCGATCCGACGCATCGTGGCACTCCGTGGCGATCTGCCGAGCGGCACCGCAACGGCCGGTGAGTTCCGCTATGCGGCCGAGCTGGTCGCCTTCATCCGCGAGACCCAGGGCGCCGACTGGCATGTCGAGGTCGCCGCCTACCCCGAATACCATCCCGCCGAGCGTTATGCAGCGCGCGACCTCCAACACTACGCCGCCAAGGTCAAGGCCGGCGCCAGTTCGGCCATCACGCAGTTTTTCTTCAACCCCGACGCCTATTTCCATTTCGTCGACGAGGCCCGCAAACTAGGCGCCGACGTGCCGGTCGTGCCGGGCATCATGCCGTTCCAGAATTTCTCGAAGATCGCCCAGTTTGCGCAACGCGACGGCATCGAGATTCCGCGCTGGGTAGCGCTGAAAATGGAAGGTTACCTGGACGATGCCGCCTCGGTGCGCGCATTCGGTCTCGACGTGGTGACGCAGTTGTGCGAACGCCTGATTGCCGGCGGCGCACCCGGACTTCACTTCTACACGATGAACCAGTCGGCACTGACCGTCGAAATCTGCAAACGGCTGAAGGCCTGATGGCGCGTTGCTCGCGGCTGGGCAACCGGACTCATTCGCGCTGCCAGCCGAGCCCATCGTCGGTCAGCAGGGTGTCGAGCGGCCAATCGTCGGCCTGCGCGCGCAACATCGGCAAAAAGCCGTTCGAATAGCACAGACCGGCAATGTGAGGCCGTGGCTGCAGTGCCTGGACGGTGCGGTCATAAAAACCACCACCATAGCCGAGCCGCACGCCTTCCGGGCCGTAACCGACACAGGGCAGCAGCAACATCTGCGGCTCGAATACGTCGGTTCCCTTCGGTTTCGGAATGTCGTAGGCATCGGGTTCGGTCGGGCAACCCGGAAACCAGACATGAAAGCGCAGTGAACCCGAAGTCTTGTCGACCACCGGCAGGCCGATGCGCCGGCCCTCGGCGCCTTCAGACCAGCGATAGAGGGATGGCAGCGGATCGAATTCACCCTTGATCGGCCAATAGGCGCCAATCGTCGACTCGTCGCGACCGACCAGCCAGGCGCGCAGCACATCCTGCAATTGTTCCGCGCGCTGAAGCCGATCGGGCAGGGCCTGGCGGGCGGCGATCAATTTGGTCCGCAGGGCTGGACGGTCCTCAGGCAACATGGATTCTCCAACGACGATCGGTGCGCAATCGCGCCGATTGTGCAAGAAGCCGACGGTTCAGCCGATCACGCCTTGCTCAGTGACCACCATCATCAGGGCTCGGTCGTGCGGCTGCGGCACGAAGGCGCTGGCATCGAGCATGCCAAGCGACCATGCCACGCCAATTGCGGTGACCTGAGGATGGACCGCCTGCCAACGGTCGAAGTAGCCGGCACCATAGCCAAGCCGGAATCCATCGGCGGTGAAGCCCAGGCAGGGCACCAGCACGACGTCGGGCACCACCGGCGGGCCGTTACTGGTGGCGATTCCGCATTCATCGACCCGTTCGGGCTGCGCGCCATCCCAGCGCCGGAACTGCATTTCCGGCGGGGAACGCTGGCACCACGGAAGTGCCTTGTCGATGACCACAATGTCCGGGTCGGCCGCGCACACCGCCACTGCGTTAAATTCAGCACGGATCGGCCAGTACATCCCGAGACATTCGGGCTCCAACTGGTTCAGCACCTCGACCAGATTGCACGCCAATTCCGCTTGCGCCTGGTCGAACTCGGGGCTGACGACGAATCTTTCCCGCGCAGCAAGCAGTGTGCCGCGTAACAAAACCCGGTCGATCGGCCGGGGCGCGATAGCATCGGATGGCATTGATTACAACGAGATGAAGCTAAAAACCACAGTGTGCGCCAAACCTGCAACAGCCCGCTCGAAGGCAATCGGGAGACACGCCGCCGTCCTCGCTTTCGAGTGGTCAGGGCTGCGCCGCGGCTGGCTCGTGGGCATGGTCGCAGCACTCATCGGCTGCCTGCCGACACTGCCGCGGGCACAAACCGCCATCGGCTACGACGGCATTCTCGAAGCCCGCGAGGCCTTTCGCCGCCGTGATCGCGACCGGCTGTCGAGCGCGCGCACGACCGCCATCTCGAGCGGCCACCCGCTGGCGATGTGGCCCGACTACTGGTCGATGAACCAGCGCATCGACGAGTTGACGCCCGCCGAAGTAGACGCCTTCTACAAGCGCTGGCGCGGCACCTATGTCGAAGACCGATTTCGCAATGACTGGCTGCTCGAACTCGGCAAACGGCGCGACTGGCGCGCATTCGCAGCCGACCAGCCGCGCTTCGTGATGAACGACGACCGCAGCGTGACTTGCTACGGTCTGCTGATTCAGCAGCAAGCGGGACAAGACGTCCGCGACGCGGCACGCGCCGCCCTGGCCGACCGGCGCGACGGCGACGATGGCTGTCAACTGCTGGCCGGCACGATGTTGGCAGCCCGTCAACTGGACAACGCCGACCTCTGGCTGAACGCACGGCTCGCGCTGGCTGCGAATCGTTCGTCGCTTGCCAGAAGCGCTTTGGCACTGGTCGGCCCGGATGCGGCCATTGCCTTCGACGCGCTCTCCGACAACCCGGCTCGATTTCTTGCCACCAAGGCCGGCACCCGCGATCGAGGATCGGCAGAACTGGCGACATTGGCGCTGATGCGAGCCGCCAGCAAAGACCTCGACTACACCACCGAAGCGCTGAGTTCGCGCTGGGACAAGGCCTTGCCCGCCGACCTGGCTGGCTGGGCCTGGTCTGCCGCCGGCCGCCACGCTGCCTTCCGGCTCGAGCCGCAAGCCAGCGCCTACTTCGACCGAGCCGAATATTTTGCCGAGCGTGGCCAGCCGCGCCGCAAGGCGCGTGGCGGACTTGTCGTCAATTGGCCGGACGACACCCTGGCCTGGCGCATCCGTGCCTTGCTGCGCCAGGCCAATGGCTCCGACCATCCGATCAAGCTCTGGAACAAGGTGCTCGAAACCATCGATGCGCTGAGCCCTGCAGAACAACAGGATTCGACCTGGCGGTACTGGAGAGCCAGGGCCCTGCAGGTCACGGCGATCGACAACAAGAGCATGCCGCCGGCTCAGGCGGGCGAACACATCGCAGAATCCAGGCGCCTGCTGGAGACACTGGGCACCGAGCTTCATTTCTACGGCGCGCTGGCCAATGAAGACCTCGGCCGGCAGGTCCGATTGCCGCCGGCGCCGGCGCCGTTGACCACCGAAGAGCGCGCTCGCATTCGCCGCCATGGCGGGCTCGACCGAGCCCTCCAGCTGATCGCGATCGGCCTGCGCAGCGAAGGCGTGCGTGAATGGAATTTTTCACTGCGCGGCCTTCCGGAGCGCGACCTGCTGGCGGCAGCGCAATGGGCCTGCGAGCGCGAGGTCTGGGATCGGTGCATCAATACCAGCGAAAAGACCGTTGCCGAGATCGATATTTCGCAGCGTTACCCCATGCCGTTTCGGGATGAGGTGGTGGCTCAGACCCGCGAGATCGGACTCGACGCCGCTTATGTCTACGGCCTGATTCGTCAGGAATCACGTTTCGTGATGAATGCGCGCTCGCATGTCGGCGCATCGGGCCTGATGCAGATCATGCCGGCGACGGCGCGCTGGACCGCCCGCAAAATCGGCCTCAACTACAGCCCCGACCAGATCGACGACCGCGCCACCAACCTGCTGCTCGGAACCAGCTATCTGAAGCTCGTGCTCGAAGATGCCGGTGGTCAGCAGGCGCTCGGCGCCGCAGCCTACAACGCCGGCCCGGGCAGGATGCGGCGCTGGCGCGAGGGCTCGCCGATCGAGGCAGCGGTCTGGGCCGAGAGCATTCCTTTTTCCGAAACCCGCGACTACGTCAAGAAGGTGCTGGCCAACGCGCAGTTTTATGCTGCCCGACTGCATGGAGAGGCACCACCGATGCGCAGGCGGCTCGGGCCGCCGATCGGCAGCCCGGAACCGGGTGGCCCGACCGTAAAGGACCTGCCATGAAGCGGTTGTCGATCAGAAACATCCTTGTTCTCGGCGGCAGCGGATTCGTCGGCGCCAGCCTGTGCGAAAAGCTGGTCGAACGCAGCGGTGGGGCGGGTGGGCGAATCACCGTGCCTAGCCGCCGGCCCCAACGAGCTCAGTGGCTGCGGACGCTGCCGACGCTCGAACTTCCGCAGGCCGATCTCGGCGACGATCTGGTGCTGGGGCGATTGGTTGCCGGGCACGATGCGGTCATCAACCTGGTTGCCATCCTGCATGGAGACAAGCAGCAGTTTCGAGCCGTCCATGTTGATCTGCCGCGCCGGCTGGCAGCCGTCTGTGCGACACAGGGCGTGCATCGCCTGATCCATGTCAGCGCACTCGGCGTCACGGCGGATGCCCCGTCAGCCTATCTGCGAAGCAAGGCAGAGGGCGAGGCGGCCTTGCTGGCGAGCGGACTCGATCTGACGCTGCTGCGGCCATCGGTGATGTTCGGCGAGCGCGATCGCTTCATCAACCTGTTTGCCACCTTACAAGGTTTTGCACCGCTGATGCCTTTGGCCGGTGCGGAAGCCAAGATGCAGCCGGTCTGGGTCGACGATGTCGCCACGGCAATCGTGCGCTGCGTCGATTCGCCATCCACCATCGGACAGACCATCGAATGCGTTGGGCCCGCTGTCTTCACACTGGGCGAGTTGGTCAGGCTGGCGGGCCGATGGTCTGATCATGAACGAACGATTGTGAAGCTGCCCGAGGGGCTGGGCCGGATGCAGGCCTGGGTGATGGAACATCTGCCGGGACAGACGATGCTCTCGCGCGACAACCTGCTGTCGCTGCGCGTACCGAATGTCGCCAGCGGCAACTTGCCCGGGCTCGATTCGCTGGGCATTGCAGTCACCGACATCCACAGCGTGATGCCCACCGTGCTGGCTGCCAAAAGTGGTCCGGCTCGGCTGGACATCTTGCGAGGCCCGGGCAGCGGATACAGCCGACGCGGCTGACCCATCTCAACAGGTTCTCGAGGTGTAAAACAATGATCAGATTGCGGCTGGCGATAGGCAACAAGAACTACTCCTCCTGGTCGATGCGCCCCTGGGTGCTGATGAAACAGGCCGGCATAGATTTCGAGGAGGTGCTGGTTCGGTTCGACAGTTTCGAGGCCGACTCGCAGTTCAAGTCGGCGGTCGGGCATTGGAGCCCCGCCGGCCGGGTGCCGATCCTGCTCGACGGCAACCTGGCCGTCTGGGACACGCTGGCGATTGCCGAATACCTCGCGGAATCATTCCCGAATCGGCAACTTTGGCCGGACGACAAGACCACGCGGGCACGGGCACGCAGTGTCTGCGCCGAGATGCATTCGGGCTTCGCTGCACTGCGCAGCCACTTCCCGATGAACATCGAAGCCTCTCTCCCCGAGGTTGGCGCGCGGGTGATGGCCGAAGACGCAGCGGTTCGCGCCGATCTGGCCCGCATCGTCTCGATGTGGGGCGAATTGCTCGCGCAGCACGGTGGCCCGATGCTGTTCGGCGGCTTCACAATTGCCGATGCTTTCTATGCGCCGATCGTGATGCGTATGCGCACCTACGCCTTGCCACTGGACGGCCCATGCCGCGCCTACGCCGCCGCGGTGGCAGGCTTGCCTTCGGTACGGCAATGGATGGCCGAAGCACGCGCCGAACACGATTTCCTGGATTTTGAGGAGCCGTACCGCAAACAATGACGGATCGGCCACCGCCCATGAAAACCTGGCTGGTCGGCGGAGCCGTTCGAGACGCCCTGCTCGGTTTGCCGGTGACCGACCGCGACTGGGTAGTCGTCGGCTCGACGCCGCAACAGATGCTGGATGCCGGCTTTGTGCCCGTCGGCAAGGATTTTCCGGTCTTCCTGCACCCGCAAAGCCACGAGGAACATGCGCTGGCGCGCACCGAACGCAAGACGGCACCAGGCTACCACGGCTTCAGCTTCCATGCGGATCCGTCGGTGACGCTGGAAGAGGATCTGCTGCGACGCGACCTGACGATCAATGCGCTGGCGCAGGACGCTCAAGGCCGGATCGTCGATCCCTCGGACGGACAGCGTGATCTGCAGCAGCGCGTGTTTCGCCATGTCAGCGATGCATTCGCCGAAGACCCGGTGCGCATTCTGCGGTTGGCCCGCTTCGCCGCGCGTTTCGATGATTTCAGCGTCGCACCGGAAACGCTCGAGCTGATGCGCGCGATGGTCGCCGCAGGCGAAGTCGATTCGCTGGTTGCCGAGCGGGTCTGGCAAGAACTGTCGCGCGGCCTGATGGAGGTTCATCCATCACGGATGTTCGAGGTATTGCGCGAATGTGGCGCGCTGGCCAGCCTGCTGCCCGAAGTCGACCGCTTGTGGGGCGTGCCGCAGCGCGCCGATTACCACCCGGAAATCGACACCGGCATGCACCTGATGATGGTGCTTGATGTCAGCGCCACGCTCGAGGCGCCACTGGAGGTGCGCTTCGCCTGCCTGGGCCACGATCTGGGCAAGGGCTCGACGCCAGCCGACGTGCTGCCGCGCCACATCGGACACGAGCAGCGCAGCGTCGCCCTGGTTCGTGCGCTGGGTGAACGGCTGCGCGTGCCCACGGGGTGCCGCGAGCTGGCCGAGCTGGTGGCGCGCGAACACGGCAACGTGCACCGCAGCGGCGAATTCGGCGCGGCCGCGCTGCTCAGGCTGCTCGAGCGCTGCGATGCGCGGCGCCGGCCGGAGCGCTTCGATTCGATCCTGCTCGCCTGCGAATGCGATGCACGTGGGCGGTTGGGCATGCAGCAGCAGCCCTATCCGCAGCGAAAACGCCTGCTGCGCGCACTGGCATGCGCGATGTCGGTCAACGTGCGGGGGTTGGCCGCAACGGCAATGGCTGCTGGCAAACGAGGGCCGGCGATCGGCGAGGCCATCCATTCGGCGCAGATGGCAGCAATCGAAGCAGGCCTCGCCGATTGATCAGAACAGCTTGCCGACCAGCAGGCCGATGATGCTGATCAGCACCGCGCTGGCGAATGGCAAAAAGAACTCCCGACCGAACAAGCGGAACCGGAAATCGCCTGGCAAGCGTCCAAGGCCGATCTTTTCGAGCCAGCGGTGAAATCCATTGAAGATCAGCAAGGCGACGAAGACGACGATCAGCCAGCGGATCACAGCGTGTGACTCCGGTCGCCTTGTAAAAAGCCGATGGCATCCGTTGCGAGGCTTGCGTCGCAACCCTTGGCAAACGCCAGCACCTTGAACAGCTCGCCCATCTCGTGTTCGTTGACAAGCCGCTGCGCATGCGTGCGCTGCTGCAGATCGACCTCACCCATCAGCGGCACCAGACCGCAATTCAACAGAAATCGCGCCTGCGAGGCATAGCCGATCACCTCGGCACCGCCATCCTGTGCCGCCAACGCCAGCGCGCTGAAGTTGACGTGAGCGGTGATGTCCTTTTCGCCGACGTCGGTCAGCGGATCATCATCGACGCGGTGCCCTCGGTGACACACCAGCGTGCCCTGATGGCGCTGCAGGTGGTAATACTCGCTCTGCGGAAATCCGTAGTCGATGAAAAACGCTGCCGCCCGATTCATGCGATCGACCAGTGTGCCGATGAATGCTTCGGCCTGCCGATGAATCTCCACCGTGCTGCCCGGCACCCAGTGTTGCTCTACAGGCGGCCGCAATTCGGTGGCCCGATCGGACCAGAAGAAGCGTCGCGCTTCGGCATCGAACCCCACACCGCGTTGCCACCACTGTTCGCCATCGAAATGCAGCAGCTGGACCGGCATCGCGTCCAGCACCTCGTTGCCGACGATGACACCATCGAAGGAAGGCGGCAATTCGTCAAGCCAGCGAACCCGGTCTGCCCACACTGCCAGTCTGCGCTGTTGCGCCGCGCGCAGACTGCCCGAGACGTCGACGATCGAATAGCGCTGCAGACGACAGCCCAGACGATCGAGTTCTTCGATCAACTGCGCCGCCAGCGCCCCTGAGCCGGCACCGAATTCAAGAATTTCTTCGCCATCACAGGCCGCCAGCGCCTGTGCGAGCTGCCTTGCCAAGGTGCGGCCGAACAGAGGCGACATTTCCGGCGCGGTCACGAAATCGCTGCCCGACTCCGGCATCAGGCCGAATTGCCGGCTGCCGCTGGCGTAATAGCCCATGCCCGGGGCATACAAGGCCATCGCCATGAAGCGGTCGAACGGCAACCAGCCCGCATGGTCGGCGATGGCCTTTGCGATCAGTTTCTGCAGGCTCGCCGATACACTGCCGGCTTGGTTGGTTTGCATACG
>JBBRID010000001.1:0-32113 GCA_038221635.1 Burkholderiales bacterium | reverse complement strand
CCGTACTCGTCGGACGAGGGGCTGTCGTGGGCCGAGCGCCGGGCCGCTCCCAAGCCGGCCCGCATCCCCTCGGGGGATCGGCCGCCGTACCCGTCGGACGAGGGGCTGTCGTGGGCCGAGCGCCGGGCCGCTCCCAAGCCGGCCCGCATCCCCTCGGGGGATCGGCCGCCGTACCCGTCGGACGAGGGGCTGTCATGACCCCGCCGTCGATGGACATTTTCAAGCCGCTGGTCACCTTGCTGGCAATCGTCAACCCGATCGGCATCGTGCCGTTCTTCATCCATTTCACGCAGAACCTCGAGCGCCAGGAACGGCAGCGCACCGCGCGTGTGTCGTCGTTCAGCGCATTCATCGTGATTGCGGTCAGCGCGCTGTTCGGCTTGAAGATCATCGGCTTTTTCGGTATCTCGCTGGCGTCGTTTCAGACCGGTGGCGGCATATTGCTGCTGATCTCGGCAATCCAGATGCTGAACGCGCAGCCGGCGGATACACGGCCCGAGGATGTCCGCGAAGGCCATTCCAAGGTCAGTGCCGGCGCCAGCGTCGCGGTCGTCCCGCTGACGATTCCGCTGTTGACCGGCCCGGCGACGATTTCGACGATGGTGATCTATGCCGACAAGACCCGCCAATGGTGGGAGCTGGCGGTGCTGGTCGGCTACGGCGTGGTGGTCGGCGTCGTGACCTGGCTGGTTTTTTCTGCTGCGGGACGCATCGCGCGCGCACTCGGCACCACCGGCATCAACATCATGACGCGGCTGATGGGTTTGATCCTGGCTGCCGTCGCGGTTGAACTGCTGGCCGACGGCCTTGGGCAGCTGTTCCCGATCCTCGGTTCGATGCGGCGTTGACGGGCCTCGCCGATGAGTGACGAGACGACCTTCGACTACATCGTCTGCGGGGCTGGCACCGCGGGTTGCCTGATCGCCAACCGGCTCAGCGCCGATCCGAGCAAGCGCGTGCTGCTGCTCGAGGCCGGCGGCACCGATCGCTATTTCTGGGTCCATGTACCGGTCGGGTATCTGTATTGCATCGGCAATCCGCGCACCGACTGGTTGTTCAAGACCGATCCCGATCCTGGCTTGAACGGACGCAGCCTCATTTATCCGCGCGGCAAGCTGCTCGGCGGCTGCTCCAGCATCAACGGCATGATCTACATGCGCGGCCAAGGGCGCGATTACGACGGCTGGGGCGCCGGCGATGGCCATGGCGCCAATCCGGGCTGGAGCTGGGCCGAATGCCTGCCGCACTTCATGGCGCATGAAGACCATTTCCGCGGCGCCAATGAATTTCACGCCGCGCCGGGTTTTGATGCCACCGGCCGACGGCGTGGCGGCGAATGGCGGGTCGAGCGGCAGCGCCTGAAGTGGGAGATCCTCGACGCCTTTGCCGAGGCAGCGCACCAGGCCGGCCTGCCACGCAGCGACGACTTCAACCGCGGCGACAACGAAGGGGTCGGTTATTTCGAGGTCAACCAGAAGGCCGGCATCCGCTGGAATGCGACCAAGGCCTTTCTGCGCCCGGTACAACATCGACCCAATCTGAAGGTCTGGACCGGCGCAACGGTCGTGCGCCTGCTGTTCGACGATGCGCTGTCGACCGATGGCGGTGTGACGGTGGGCGGTGTCGAAGTGGTGCCACCGCGCGGCACCGAATTGCTCCAGTTGCGCGCGACCGGCGAGGTCGTGATGTGTACCGGTGCGATCGGCACGCCGACGCTGTTGCAACGTTCGGGCATCGGGCCGGCGCCGCTGCTTCAACAACACGCCATCAAGCCGCAGCTGATCTTGCCCGGGGTCGGCGAGAACCTGCAGGATCACCTGCAGATCCGAGCGGTGTTCGCGGTCGAAGGCGTGCCGACCTTGAACAGCATCGCGAACACGGCCTGGGGCAAGGCCAAGATCGGCCTCGAATACCTGATGTCGCGCAGCGGACCGATGAGCATGGCGCCGTCGCAGCTCGGTGCCTTCACGCGCAGCGATCCGGCACGCGCCCATCCCAACCTGCAATACCACGTGCAGCCCTTGTCGCTCGACGCCTTCGGCCAGCCATTGCACCGTTATGACGCTTTCACCGCCAGCGTCTGCAACCTCAATCCGACCAGCCGCGGCACGGTGCGCCTGCGCTCGGCCAGCCTGGACGATGCGCCGAGCATTGCGCCGAACTACCTGCGCAGCGAGGCCGACCGCCTGATTGCCGCGCAGTCACTGCGAGTCACCCGCAACATCGTCGCCCAGCCCGCGCTGCAGCGTTACCGGCCGCGGGAGGTGAAGCCGGGCGTCGAATTCGAGAGCGACGCCGACCTGGCCAAGCTGGCCGGCGACATCGGCACCACGATCTTCCACCCGGTGGGCACCACCAAGATGGGTCCGAGCCAGGATCCGATGGCGGTGGTCGACGCCCGCCTGAAGGTGCACGGCGTACGCGGCCTGCGCATCGCCGATGCCGGCATCATGCCGACCATCACCAGCGGCAATACCAACTCGCCGACCCTGATGATCGCCGAGCGCGCCGCGCAGTGGATTGCCGAAGACGCAGGTGCGGCTGGCTGATCACGGCCGGCGCGGCGGCAGCGATTGGCGCGTCAGTTTCGGTTGGGGTCCGAAGTTGGATCCTGCCGCGACGCCGGAATCGATCAGCCGTAAGCATTCGCTCAACGCGACTTGCAACTGCAGGTCGCGGCCTGCAGCGGCGTCTTGCGGGGCGTTGTCCACCACGACATCGGGATCGGTGCCGTAGTTTTCCACCCCCCAGCCAACGTCGCGGAACCAGAATGCATATTCGGGCTGCGTGGTTTCGGTGCCGTCGACCAGGGAATGATGCGGATTGATTCCGATCACGCCGCCCCAGGTGCGGGTGCCGACCAGCGGGCCCAGGCCCATCAGCTTGAAGCCGTGCGAGAAGATGTCGCCGTCCGAACCCGAGTGCTCGTTGGCCAGCGCAACCACCGGCCCGGCAACCGCCTCTTCGGGATACGGCTGCACCTGGCCCCAGCGCGACTTGCAGTAGCCAATGCGGCGCCGCGCAATCTTTTCAAGCAGCAGCGATGACACGTGGCCGCCACGGTTGTAGCGCAGATCGACAATCAGACCGTCGCGATCACATTCGGTCAGAAAATAGCGGTGGAACTCGGCAAAGCCAGCCGACATCATGTCGGGCAGGTGCAGATAGCCGACCCGTCCGGCCGATTCGTTGTGAACCCAGCGCCGCCGCCCTTCCACCCATTCGCGGTACAGCGCCGGCACATCGTCGCTCAAAGCTTGTGCCACCACCTCGCGCCGCCAGACCGTGCCGTCCGGCCCACCGCCGGCCAGCGTCAGCGCCACCTTGTTACCGGCCTGGTGGACGAGCAGCGCCTGCGGTGGAACCTCACGCGACACCGGCTGGCCATTGACCGCGATGATGCGCTGGCCGACTTTGGCCTCGACGCCGACCGCGTTGAGTGGCGAATCCGCACTTGAATCCCAGGTGTCGCCTCGCACAATGGCGGTGATCTCGTAGCCAGCCGGCAGGGCCGGCGTTCCGTTGGCGCGCTTGACGGCGCCGCCTTCCGCCCAGCGCCACTGGGCGGCGAGCTGTCCCAGGCCAACCGCCGGCGGCTTGCGGTGGTCGCCGCCCATCTCGTAGGCGTGCGAGGTGCCGAGTTCGCCCTGCATCTCCCAGATCAGGTCCGACAACTCGGCTCGGGTCGTGATTTTCTCCAACAGCGGCGAGTACTGGCGCCAGACCGCATCCCAGTCGACGCCGGACAGGTCGGCGGTCCAGAAATTGTCGCGTTGCAGCCGCCACACTTCGCGCAGCATCTGTGACCATTCGGCGTGCGGTTGCAGCGAGGCCCGGATCCGATCGAGGTCGATCCAGCCACTTTTGCGCGATGGCTTGCCGTCGGCCTGCGCGTCGTCTGCGGGCTTGCGGTCGGCGGCGATCACGCGCAGTTTTTTGCCGTGCCGCACCAGCAGCGTGCCGTGGTCGGCCGACAGTGTGAAGCCGTCCGCCTTGTCGATCATGGTCTCGGCCCGACCAGTCGCAAAGTCGAACAGCTCGAGCCGGCCAGTCGCATCGGCGTGACCACCGCGCCCATGCGCGCCGATAATCGGCAGGACGGTCCACACGACCTTGCCCGCGGCCACGCCGGCGATTTGTCCGTAGCGATCTTCGGCGACCGGAAAGGCGGCAACGCGATCCGCGATGCCAGCCAGATCGACGACCAGCGGCGCAACCTTCTCAGCGGGCGACAGGTGCGCCGTTTTGGCGTTGGCCTTGTCGGTCGGGCTGTCGTCGTTCGCGTCCTGCATGCCTTTCGGCACCGGGTCGAATGGAGACCGACCCTCGGCCTGCAGCGCGATCAGATAAGGCCGCACAGCGCGCGGAAAACTGAGTTCGAACTGCACCGCGTCGTAGACCGGATCGAAGGTGCGAACCGACAGGAAATACAGGAAGCGGCCCGAGGGGTCGAAAGCGGGCGCGCTGTCGTGGTATTCGGGGCGGGTCAGCAGTGTCTGGCGGCCGTCTTCCAGGCGATGCAGCTTGATCGCGCGGTGGCGCAGGCTGGTGGCAATCGAATAGGCCAGCCAGTGGCCGTCGGGCGACCACGCCAGATCCTCGCAGCGTCCGGCGTTGCTGTGGTCGATGCGGCTGAACACCGCGCCGTCACGGTGGCTGTCGGGTGCCTGATCGAGATCGACCAGCCACAACTCGTTGCGGTGATTGGCCAGCGCCACGCGTCGACCGTGCGGCGCTGCGCGCAGGGCGGTGATGCGGCCGATGTCACCGGGCAGGGGATGGCGCTCGCCGTCGATGTGGATCTCGAGCTGCTCTTCGCCGCTGCCATCGCTGACGACGATCAGCGTGCGGCCATCGGCCAGCCAGTGGCCATGGCTCAGACGCGCACCATCAGCCGGGCCTTGCTGGCGCACCGCGCCTTCCCACAGCGGCATCGTGAACAGCTTGCCGCGCACATCGAGCGCCAGACTGTGACCTTGCGGGTGCAGCGCGACGCCACGCAGGTTGTCGGCCGCCTTCACGAAGCGCCGCGCGCCCTGGCTGCGATGCCCCGTCAGCTCGATTGCGAGGCGCCGCGTGCTGTCGTCGCTCGGATCGAACAACCACAAGTCGGCGGCGTGCTGGTAGACGATGCGCTTGCCGTCGGTCTGCGCATGGCGCGCGTAAAACGCATCGTGATCGGTGTGGCGCTGGACGTCGTCACCGTCGGGTCGGCATGAATACAGGTTGCCGATGCCTTGCGCATCGGACAGATAGTAAATCCGTTCGCCCAGCCACATCGGGCTGGTGATGTTGCCGGCCAGGGCGAGCCTGCGGAACTGGCCACTGCCTCCCTCGTCGACCCAGAGGTGGCCGGCGGTGCCGCCGCGGTAGCGTTTCCAGCGTGCTGGGTCGGCGGTATTGCGGCCGATCACCCGGCGATGGCTCGGATGATGACGGTCGTAGGACAGGTGGTTGACCTGTCCGATCTCCAGCAATTGCGGCAGGCCGCCGGCCGGATCGATGGTGTGGGCGCGGTAGTTGCGGAAAAACGGCTGGCCCTGGGTCGTCACGAACAGGATGTGGCCTTTCGGCGTCCAGCCGCGAACCATCACATCGGGGCCGAGCCATGTCAGCCGCTTCGACTGGCCGCCGTCGATCGCCAGCAGATGGACTTCAGGGTGATGCTCGTCGCGGCTGACGTAGGCAATCCAGCGTCCGTCGTCGGAGAAACACGGCGTCGACGGTTCGGACAGGCCGGCGGACAGGCGCTGTGCCGGGCCCCCTTCGGTACTGGCCAGCCACAAGTCGTCATCGCTGACAAAAACCAGCTTGTCGCCGTGCAGGCCGGGATGGCGAAGATAGGCGGGGTTGGGCATGAGAAAGCGTCCTTTGTTCGGCGAGTGACGAACCCGGCGCCCACTGACAGGCGCAAAGCTGCCGGGCACGGTGGGATCTCGCGCCGAGGATACTGTCAAGCAACGATGGCGTCGATCACATCTGCTTGAAGCGGTGGCTGTAGCTGTCCGAGACTTGCAGCGTCTCGCTGCGCTCCTTCAGCCTGAGCACCAGATGGCCGCGAAAGTCGCGGCTGACCCCGGCCACCGCCACCGCGTTGACAACGGTGCTGCGGTGGATCTGCCAGAACTGCTGGCTGTCGAGTTCGTCGAGCAACTCCTTCAGCGATTTGCGGATCAGCGCGTCGCCGTCTCGGGTGACGACGCGTGTGTATTTGTTGTCGGCCTGGAAATACGCCACCTCGTCGACGGTGATCAGTTTCATCGTCTGTCCGACCGATGCATTGATCCAGCGCAGCGGGCTGCGCGACGCTGTGCCCGAGCCGGCGCCAGCCAGCGTACCGAACAAGGCGTCGAGGCGGGCCGGCGGGGCGCTGGCTGCAAGCCGTTCGCGCACCCGCCCGATCGCGGTATACAAGCGCGCAGCCGACACCGGCTTCAGCACGTAATCGACCGCGCCTTGGTCGAACGCCGCGACCGCGTGCTGGTCGTAGGCGGTGACGAAGACCACGTGGCTGCGACCACTGGCCTGGCGCGCCACTTCGAGGCCGGTCGCGCCAGGCATCTCGATGTCGAGGAAAACCACGTCAGGCCGCAATTCGTCGATCAGGCGCAGTGCCTGCACGCCGTTCTCGGCCTCGCCGATCACCTGCAGCTCCGGCCACAGCTGCGCGAGTTGCTCGACCAATTGCTGGCGCAACGTGGCCTCGTCTTCGGCGACCATCGCGGTGGGGTGTGGTCTCACCGCGGCAACTCCAGCGTGAAGCGGGTGATGCGCAGCGGCTCGGTGTTCGACGCCTCGGGCGGCTCGCTGGTGGTGCTCACGGCTGGCATTGGCAGGTCTTCGCATTGCAGGCTGGCGCGGCCCGCGTAGAGCACCTGCAGCCGTTCGCGCAGCCGCTGCAATTCGTCGTCGTCCTGGCACAGCGCGGGGGCGGCAATCGTCAGCACCAGGCGCAGTCGCTTAAGCTGTGCAGAGACTTCGAGCTCGATCTGGTGCGGCAGCGACGCTTGCGATCGCAGGGCGCGCTGAATCAGCGGCAGCAGCAACATCGGATGAAATGTCAGGCTCGACAATTCGGGCGGCACGCGGGCCACGAAACGCGGCTGCCCGCCGTGCATTCCTTGTACCAGATCGAGGTACGACGTGAGTAGATCGACCTCGGCCGCGATCGTCGAGCCGGCCTCGCGCAACTTGGGCAGCGCCACGCGGAGGTAGGTGATCAGGCGGTCCATCTGGGTCACGGCGGTGGCGCGGTCAGCGGGCGCGGCGCTGGCAGGCTCCTCGCCATAGAGCCGTTCGATATCGACCAACACGTCGAACAGCAGCCTCGGTTCGACCTGCGCCTGCATCGCCGCCAGCCGAGACTCGAGGGTCGCCCGGGCAAGCCGGGCGTGTTCGTCCAGAGCGGTCGACACCGCCAACTCGCTGCGCCGGTGCCGGCCTGCCATCTCAAGGACGGCCACGGCCAGGCTGGAAGGAATCAAGGTGGCCAGACTGTCGGCCAGAAACATGGCCAGCCAACCCGGCGGAGCCTTGTTCTTGCGCTGGTACGCAAGCTCCATCGCGGTCGGCAGCTCGAGCAGGCGCAGCAGCAGCGGCACCAGCAGTGCGCTCAGCGCCGTCGCGATCACCACCGCCGCCACCAGCCGATGCACACGAAACGGCGAATCGCTGGCGCTGCGATCGGCAGGCAGCCAGGCCATCAGCAGCAGCAGCGAGCAAACCATCGGGCCGATGGTTCCGGCGATCATCGTGCGGACATTGATTGTTCCGACCGACGGGTCTGACAAGGTGATCAGGTTCATGCCGCCGAGCAAGCCGCCGAGCAACACGAACCAGCCCGTTTCGCGCCAGCACAGCGAGCGCAAGGCGTTCCATGCGTGGCGGCCGACGCCGACAGGCTGCAATGCCACCGGGGCCGTTTGCGTAGGTGCCAGGACAGCGCTCACGAATGGCCTTCTGAATGACCGGCGGGCAGGCGCGCGAGCGTTGGCAGCACCAGCCGGGCGACCACACCGGCCCTCGCACCCGAGCGCAATTCGAGCGTCGCCAACTCACCGAACAGCGCGGCCAGGCGGCTGCGCGTATTCGACAGGCCGACTCCGCTGCCCGACGATGCGGTGAAGCCCTGTCCATCGTCAGCCACCTCGATCGCCAGGCGGCCGTCGCCGCTGGCCTCGGCTGAAATGACGATCCGTCCGCCGCAGGTCAGCGGCGCAAGGCCGTGCTTGACGGCGTTTTCCACCAGTGTGGGCAAGACCATCGGCGGCACCGGCAGATCCAGCAGGTCGGGTGCGGCGCGGATCTCGAAGGCCAGTCGATCGCCCATCCGCATCTGCAGGATGGTCAGGAACGAACGCGCCAGATCGAGCTCACGGCGCAGCGTCGAGCCGCTGCTGCGCATGCTGGGCAAGGCGGCGCGCAGATAGTCGATCAGGCTGCGCAACATCTCGCGGCCGCGCCCGGGCTGCGTCTCCTGCAAGCGCTGCACGTGGGCCAGCGTGTTGAACAGGAAATGAGGCTCGATCTGCGCCTGCAGTGCCGACAGGCGGGCCTCCACGCCGCGTGCGGCGAGCGTGTCGTGATCACGGGCCGCCTGCTCGAGCCGGCGGCGGGTGTCATTCTCGCTGCGCACGAACCAGAACAGCGCGTGGGCAAAGCCGCCGTTGATGAGCCAGATCCCCACCGTCGGCACGAACCACCTCCATTCGATGTCGCCCACGCTGCCGTTGTGGACCAGCAGGCGCAGCAAGGCTGCTCCCACTGCCGCGGCGCCCACGGCACTGGTGCGAAGCGCGATCGCGGCAAAGGTCGGCAGTTTCCGACCGTGCAGGAGCGCCTCGGTGAGGCCGATCGAAAGCAGGACCGCAAAGCCGCTGATCAGCGTTTGGCGCAGGTAGACGATGCTGCTCGACAAGGCTGCGTCGAGCAGCTCGTGGTTGACCACCATCGCAAAGCGCGAAACGGCGAACACCAACGAAAGGTAGAAGATGATCGCCGTCGTGTGCAGATTGACGATGCGGCGGAAGTTCTGCCACGCAGCACCGTCACAGCGCGCAGGCCTTTGCAGCAAGGGCAGAACGGACTGAGGACTCATCGTCGTCGATTGTCGAACGGGGCAGACGCTGGCGCAACCCGCTGCGACGAAGCCGCCGTGACGGCGACGGGAAGGCTCTGGCGGCGATCGAACGAACTGTCGCCCTGCTGCTGCCTCAACGGCCCGGGCGGCCCAGTCGATCAGCAGCGGCGCGAATGCGGGCGGTGAGTTCGAATGACTGGCGGTCGGTGAGCGGCGCCAGACGGTTTGAATGGGCGCTTTGTAGCAGCCGTTCCAGCGTGGCGGGTTGCGGGGTCAACGGGCCGAAGAAAAGCGGCGCCTGCGCATTGGCGATCAGCAATGTCGGGAAATCGTCGACATCGACCGGGCCGACGATGTCCTCGTCATCTTCAATATCAACCCAGATGAATTGAATGCGACCGGCAGCGTGCTGCTGTGCATCGACGAAGGTGGCGCGGTATTCGCCGCACAAATTGCACCAGCGGGCACATAGGCAGGCCACCAGCAGGGGGGCGTCGTCGGGCATCGCGAAAATCGTCGGAGTGTGGGTCGGTGGGTTATGTCTTGGCGGCAGGCGATGTCATTCTGCCGCGTCGGCGGGTACCCTTTGCGCCTGGCCCACCAACTCGCGCTGCGGCGCTATATTCAACGGCTTCAACAAACCCGTAGTGCAATGCTCGTCGATCACCTTGCGAAGCTCGAGAAACGCCTTCGGTCCTGGTCCGATGCCGAGACGGCGACGCCGTGCGAACTGCTGACGTGTGAATTCTGCGAACCGATGTTCGGCTCCGAACTGATCGTCACGTCGGGGCGCATCGTCGACAGCCATTCGACGGCTGACGCGCAACATGCTGCCGCTGACATCCTGCTGTGTCGTCCCCATGGGCCGCGGCTGGAGGTCGATGGCCTGGGCGAGTGCCTGCTGGCCGAGTCGGTCGTCGCTGCGATCACCGTGCTGCCCAAGCTCGACCTCGATTCGATGGCTGCGGCTGTCAGCAGCGCGCGCACCATCAAGACCTTGCGGCGCAGTGGTCTGCTGCCGGCCGGCGCTGCGCTTGCCGATCCGACGAAGCCCGATGAGCTCGACGACGCCGTGCGTGCGATTCCCTGTTATGTCGTCGCGTTCGACGGCCCGCAGGACATGGCGCAGGCTCACCTGTGGTTGAAGGGCGCGTATCGGGTGCAGGGCATCGTCGAGCCCGACCTGCCGGATACAGGCAGCGAGCGCCAGCGGTTTGCGAGCCCGGCACTCGACGGTGTGTTCGTGGTCGGTCGCGGCCATCTCAATTTCGACAATACGGCGTTGAGTTTCTTCGACGATGAATCGCGGCAGGGCACATTTGGTGCCTGCTGGAGCATGGCCAGTACCGAGCACGGGAGCCTGATGTCACTGTTCGTCCAGGCCACTCTGGCTGCCGCTGCCTTGGCCGGCACCCGACTCGATCCACGCCCCTACATGAAAAGCCTGCCTGCCGCCACCGTGCGTCTGGGCAACTGACAGGACGCACACATACCGGATGACGCGCCGCCTGATCAGCTCGGGATCGACTTTCGAAGCCAGCATCGGCTATTCGCGGGCCGTGGTCGACGGCGAATGGGTTTTCGTCTCCGGCACGACCGGCTTCGACTACCGCACGATGACGATCGCCGACGATCCGCTGCAGCAGACCGAACAATGCCTGAAGAATATCGAGGCCGCGCTGCAGCAGGCCGGCTCGGCGATGGCCGATATCGTCCGCGTTCGCTACATCCTGCCGCGTGCGGAGGATTTTTCCCTCTGCTGGCCGGTGCTGAGCCGCTGGTTCGGCGACATCCGTCCGGCGGCGACGATGATCGCGGCCGGGCTGGCTGATCCGCGCATGAAGATCGAGATCGAAGTCACCGCGCGCGGTCGCAGCCTGGATCGGATCGAGCCCGGACCCTGAAACTTTGCGCGGCCTGCGTATCGACGGCTCAGCCCGCGTTGCCTTCACCGAACCGGTGTCACCAGCGGGCGGCGAGCGTGCTCAGCTCAGCAGCTGTTTGCGGGCCCGGTGCAGGCGCACGAACAGGTTGTCTTCGCTGATCGACAGACTGGCGCAAACCTCTTCGGTCGGCTGATCGAACAGTACGCGCAGTCGCATCACATCGCGCAGGCCGGGCGGAAGTTTGTCGATGCGCGCCAGCGTGTGCTGCAGCGTCTGCCGCTGCTCGGCCACTTCGTCCGGGCGGGCATGCGGGCATTCGACGTGGTTGGCGCCGCTTTCATCGCTGCCGTCGACTGTTTCGAAAGCATCGTAGTGCACCCGTCGGCGAACCAGATCGATGATCTTGTGCTTCAGGATCGCGGTCAGCCATGAGCGCAGCGCCGCCCGGCCGGCAAAGCTGGCACGGCCCGAGATCACCGCTTCGAAAACATCGTGAACCACGTCTTCAGCGAGCACCGGGTCGTGCAGCTTGCGTTGCGCGAAGCGGATCAGGTAGCTGCGGTGCGAAACCATTTCCGGCCACGACACCGCCACCGCCGGTTCGCGAGTCTGGTCGGTGGCGAGTCCGGACGCAGACGCTGCGGCCCGGGCGACGGCTGGGTGAACGCTGTTGCGGCGGCTGTCGAACGGCTGGACGGTCGTCATGCGGGGCTCCTTCAGGTGGGGCAGCGGGGCTGCTGAATCGATGCCCGAACTCTGAGCGGCCGATCTCGCGGGAAAGTCTCCAAACCTCACAGGAAGATCACATCGGCGTAAGGAAGAGCCGATACGGGTCGACAATTCGGCCATGTCAGCCAATTTGCTCGTTGCCGAAGACCAAGCCGATATCCGCGATCTGCTGGTGATGAACCTGCAAAACGCCGGCTATGTTGTGCATGCGGTGGCCGATGGCGTGGCCGCGCTGGCCAGCCAGAACGAGCACGAAAGCGATTTGCTGATCCTCGATCTGATGATGCCGGGGATGGACGGCCTGGAGGTCTGCAAGGCGCTGCGCGCGCGCGGCCGCAGTGCACCGATATTGATGCTGACCGCCAAATCGACCGAACTCGACCGCGTGCTGGGGCTGGAGCTGGGTGCGGACGACTACCTGACCAAGCCGTTCTCGCTCGCCGAGTTGCTGGCGCGGGTGAAGGCCCTGTTGCGCCGTGCCGATCTGATGCGTGCGGCGCAGGCCAATGCGCAAGGTGCCGGCACCGTACTGCGCAATGGCGATCTTGAAATCCTGCCGGTGAAGCGGCTGGTCCGAGTGCGCGGCGAAGCCATCGATTTCACTGCGCGCGAGTTTGAGTTGCTGCTGCATTTTGCGCAGCATCCCGGGCATGTGTTTTCGCGCAGCCAGTTGCTCGATGCCGTCTGGGGCTACAGCCACGACGGCTACGAACACACGGTGACGACACACATCAACCGGCTGCGCGGCAAGCTCGAGGCCGATCCGATGCGGCCCGAATTGATCCTGACGGTGCGCGGCGCCGGCTACAAGATGCGCGAGGCGCCGCCTTGACTGTACGGTTCAAGATCGCACTGACGATCTTCATCACCGGCCTGATCACTGCGATTGGCGTCATTTCGACGGTGGCTTATTCGTTCCAGCGATTCGAGGATGAATCGACGTTCGAGCGTGCCGGCATGTTCTTGACCCGGCTGGTCGGTCTATACGACAACGTGTTCGAGTTGTATGAGCGCGAGCCCGACGATTTCTCGATCTTCCTGCGCAATCTGGTGCTGCTCGAGCCCGACAGTCAGCTTTATCTGCTGGATGCCAACGGCATGGTGTTGTCAGGCACCGGAACCAGGAAGCTGCCGGCCAATTTCAAGGTCTCGCTCGGTCCGGTCAAAGAGGCGATCGACTTGTTCGAAACCCGGCGCAGCGGACAAGGCATGCCGATGCCGGCCATGCCGTATGTGAAGGGCGATGATCCGGAGCGTTTGGAAACCACCGCGGTGATAGCCGCGCAGCCGTTGCGGCGGCAGCAGATCCTTCCCGGTGGGCCGGTGGTCGGCTACCTGTACATGGTGTGCGACAAGCCACCGCTGCCACCCGGGCGAGCGGCCGGCTTTCGATCGGCGCTGGTCGGCCCGGCGCTCACTGCGATCGCGGCGGTCGTCGCGTTGGCAACCTTGCTGGCGGCCTGGATTGTTGCAACGGTGACGCGCCCGTTGCGCGAATTGAGCGCCGAGGCCGCGGCGGTGACCCGCGACGGCCTGAGTTCGACACCTGGCGCCGCCTTGCCGCCGTCTCTGGCGCAGGTTTCCGACATCTCGGTCGGGGCACTGACCGGGCCGGAAGGTGATGAATTCGCCCGCCTGAGGCGCGGATTTCACACCATGCTGGCTACCCTGCGCAGCCAATGGGACGATTTGCGCCGGCTCGATCACTTTCGCCGCGAAGGCGTCAGCAACTTCTCGCACGACCTGCGTTCGCCGTTGACCGCCACCGTGGCCTGCCTGGAAACCCTCGAAGCGCGCTGGAGCCGGCTCGACCCGCCCGGCCAGCGCGACGACGAAGAGCGCCGACTGGTCGAGGTCGCATTGCGCAACACCCGCAACACGGCGCGCATGGTGCGATCGCTGGGTGAACTGGCGCAGCTCGACGAGCCGGAGTTCAAGCTGAGTCTCGAGCCAGTCGATCTGGCCGAACTGATCGACGACATCGGATTGCGGTTTGCCGCCAGAGCTGAAAATCAGAGTGTGCGCTTGCTTACCAATGTGGCCAGTGATTCTGATGATCGCCCGGTTGCCGCGGTTGATATCGAGCTTTTCGAACGTGCGGTGGCCAACCTCGTCGACAACGCCCTGAAGTTCTGTTCTCCGGGTGCACGCATCGAGATGCAGGCGGCGGTCGACCAGGCGTCCGGGCAGGTGATCATCAGTGTCGTCGACAGCGGGCGCGGCATCGCCGAGGCCGATCTGCCACACCTCTTCGACCGCTTCTACCAGAGCCGACATACCGTCGCACCGGCAACAGCTGAAGGCGGCAAAGGCCTCGGCCTGGCGATCGTGAAGCGGATCGTCGAGCTGCATCGGGGCGAACTGGCGATCGCCAGCGAGCCGGGTGTCGGCACCTCGGTGGTCATCAGATTGCCGCTTGCACCACACTGAGGAATCGCGCTGTCGCAGGGAAACCCCCGATGCGGGTGCACGGACACTTCCCTACAGTCCCACCCACTCGCGGCAAGCACTGAACCGGTGTATTGCCATGGCGGGGGTCTGAGGAGATGACAACGCGGTCCGGGCAATCCGGCGCCGTGATTCAAGAAGCCACTGGATGGCAAAAATGTGAAAGGGCGCTGAGAACTCAGCGCCCTTTTTCTTGTGCGCCCAGCATGGGCGCACTCTTGCTTCGCCGCATCGTTTCCTGTTCCGGTCGGCCCGGTCACTCAAGATCACCCGGCGCAAGCCGAAGACAGGGAATGTCCGTCGATCCCCATTTGCGCTCCCTGAGTGTGGACCTGCCGACCCAGCCAGTCGCGCTGGGTCGTCTGGCGGCGCTGCTGGCCGACGAGGATTGCGATGTTCGCCGCATAGGCGAACTGGTGGAAAGCGACATGGCGCTGGCGGCTGCGGTGCTGAAGGCCGTCAACTCATCGCTGTACGGCCTGGGCGAGCGGGTCCAGACGGTGCGCCAGGCGGTGACCTATCTCGGCACCCGCGAAGTTGCATCGGTTGCCTACGAAATGGGTTTGCGCGCCGTTTTCCCGGCAACCCTTGAGCTTCAGCCACTGTGGAGACGAGCGGCGCTGCGGGGCATGTTGATGGGCCGCATCGGCGAGGCTCTGAACGTCGACCCCTGGGCCGCCCATTCGGCCGGGCTGTTCGAGGAGTGTGGCAAGGCCGTGTTGTTCCGCCACTCGCCGACGCGGTATCTGCCGCTGTTGCTCGGTGCACAGGACGATGCAGAACTGGTTTACCTCGAACACCGGGAATACGGCGTCAGTCATGACGCCCTGGGCGCGGCCTTGTGCGAAAGCTGGGGACTTGCGCAGGCAGCGGTGCATTGCGTGCGCCACCATGTCGGATTCACTGAGCACTGGCGTCTGCCGAACGTGCCCCGTCCGGCCATCTGTGCGCTGTCGGTGCTGGCCAACGTGCTGATGAATGATGTCGACCAGCTGAACGACTCCGTGCAGGCCGTCGCATCGCAGGCGCAGCTCGAGCCGGAACGAGTGCTGCCCGCAGCGCGGCGCGTGTGGCAGCAGCTGGTCTCGGCGCAACGATGAAGCAATCGCGAGAAACCGTGACTTTTCCACGTAAGCCGCTGTAAAACATGTGGCGCACTGCGCCGCAGCGGAAACAATGCGGATCGTTTCGCGCCCGGCTGGAGATGCTTGCAGGGCCTGAGTCCATGCATCGTTACGGGGGAAAAGATGGCACTGAAGAATGCCGACGCCCTGGCCGGTCGCCGCCTGCACCGAATCGGCCTGGCCAGTTCCCGTCTGCAGCCGCTTGCCTTTGGCGAGTTTCTCAAGCTGCGGACCCAAGACATTGCCGTATTCGCTGCGGCAGCTGAACTGTTCGACCACATCATCATCGTGCGCGCCACCAACGTGAAGTCGCTCACCTACATCGGACAGAAGAACTACACGCCCAAGCCGATCGACTGCAAACCCAAGACCGCCGACAACAACTGCTTCGTGCCGGACCTGAACCTGTACTGCGAGTGTGCCGGGTTGGTGGTCGATCCGACCGTCATCAGTCACGCGGCTTTCGCGAGCGACGGCAAGCGAAGAAAGGCGCAAGAATCGTGGACCGGCTTTCTGCGCGACAAGTCGAAGGACGAGAAGGCGAACAAGGTCTTCAGGCGGCGCGAGACCAAGGGCTTCTATGCCGTCGACACCGTGCGCATCAGCCGCCATTTTGGCTGCCTGATGTTGTCGAGGCAGGATATTCCGGCGGAGGATTTCCACCTCGCCAGCCGGGCCTGGGCCCGGTTCAAACAGACCGAGATGCGCTACATCCACGGCGATTACGACCTGTATGGCCTGATCGACCTGCGGCCGCCCGAGATGCCTTCGCTGGCGGGCAGCTTGATCAACCGTTCGCCGCGCGTGCTGAAGGAAAAGCTGCATGGCACGGAGCACTATTACACCGCCAAGTTTCCGCAGATCCAGCAGTTTTTGAACCAAGGCTTCGGCTGCGAAATGATTCAGCACGCCTCGCAGGACCATGTCGCGCACCAGAGCGACCTGTTGTATGTCTTCTACCCCGAGGGCTACATGTTCCAGATCGACGCTTCCGCCGATGCGATCCGCGAAATCTACGAGCTGCTGTTCAAGCAGGATGTGACCACATGAGGCGGTCGGCTCCACTTCGGGATTTTGACAAGGAAGCGCGGCTGAAGCCGCTCCTACCGTATTTTTAACGTAGGAGCGGCTTCAGCCGCGATTGCAGGTCATGCCGCGGCGCGGTATCCGCGTGGAATCGCGGCCAAAAGACGGCGTGTGTATTCCTGCTGCGGCGCATCGAGAATCTGCTCGACGCTGGCCTGCTCGACCACTTCTCCGTCCTGCATCACCATCACCTCGTCGGCCATGAAGCGCACCACCGCCAGATCGTGGCTGATGAAGATGTAGGCCAGCCCCAGTTCGTCCTGCAAATCCTTCAGCAGGTTCAGCACCTGTGCCTGCACGCTGACATCGAGCGCGCTCACCGCCTCGTCGAGTACCAGCACCTCGGGGTCGAGCGTCAGGCAACGGGCGATAGCGATGCGCTGGCGCTGCCCACCCGAGAATTCGTGAGGATATTTTTGCAGCGCTGAATCGTCGAGGCCAACCTTGGCGAGCAGCGCGCTGGCGCGTTGTTCGCGGTCGGCGGTGTCGCGGCCGATCGCGTGGATGGTCATCGGCTCGACCAGCGTCTGGCCGATCGTGAAGCGCGGATTCAGGCTCGCATAGGGATTCTGGAACACCACCTGGATGCGTCGACGCATCGGAATCATCTGCGCCCGGCTGAGCGCCAGCAGATCCTGGCCGTCGAATTGCACCCGACCGCCGACCGGCCCGCCGCTGGGTTCGTGCAGGCGCAGCAGACTGAGGCCCATCGTGGTTTTGCCGGAGCCTGATTCGCCTACGACGCCGAGCGTATGACCACGCCTGAGCTTGAAGCTGGCGCCCTTGACCGCGCGGAACTCCTTGCGACCGAAGACGCCGCTGCGCAGCCAGAAACTCTTGGTCAGACCGCTGGCTTCAATGATGATCGGAGCGGCCGCATCTTTTGCCATCGAAGCTTGTTCGGGCGACGTGATGGCGCCCGCTTGCTGCGCGGCGATGTGGTCGTCGATCACCATCAGACGGGCTTCGCGTTGCGCCAGCGTCGGACGGCAGGCCAGCAAGGCCTTGGTATAGCCGTCGCGCGGGTTGGCAAAGATGCCGGCCACCGGCGCCTGCTCGCGCACCGTGCCCTGGCGCATCACCACCACGTGGTCGGCAATCTCGCCGACAACGCCGAGGTCGTGGCTGATGAACAGCATGCTCATCCGGTGCCTGCTCTTCAGGCCAGCCAGCAGCTCCAGAATCTGACGCTGAATCGTCACGTCGAGCGCGGTGGTCGGCTCGTCGGCGATCAGCAGCTTGGGCTCGCAGGCCAGCGCCATTGCGATCATCACGCGCTGCTGCTGGCCGCCCGACAGCTGATGCGGGTGCGCCGAGAGGCGTCGCTTCGGATCGGGCATGCCGACCTCTTCCAGCAAGGCCTCGGCGCGTGTCCAGGCCTCGCGTCGCGACAGGCCCAGGTGCTTGATCAGCGGCTCGCAGATCTGTTGGCCGACCGTGAACACGGGGTTCAGCGAGGTCATCGGATCCTGGAAAACGCAGGCGATTTCCTTGCCGCGCAGCGCCTGCAGCTCGGCCATCGACAAACCGATGATGTCGCGCCCCATGAAACGGATGCGCCCGCTGCGATCGGCGTTGTCCGGCAGCAGGTTCAGGATCGACATCGCAGTGACGCTTTTGCCCGACCCTGATTCGCCCACCAGCGCAACCGTGGTGTTTTCGGGAATCTCGAAACTGACCCCCGTTTCGCCGCGCCCAACAGCCTGGATGCGCTGCATCACACCCTTGTCGTTGCCCATCCGGAACGACACCCGCAGATCTTCTATCGACAACAACATCACCATGCTCCATTAACAAGATGTGCGCTTCCTCTTTGCTGTTCTCGGCCTTCGCCCAGTAGAGCGTTCGTGCCGATCCAGCAAACACCGCGGATCCGGCTCCGCCGGCCCGCTGGTGTGCCCCCTTGAGGGGGTGCCGCGCAGCGGGTCCGGGGGTGGGCCATCACTCCAGCCCACGCAGTTTGGGGTCGAGGGCGTCGCGCAAGGCATCGGTGAACAATGAAAACGCGGTCACGAACACCGCCATGAAGGCGGTTGCTGCAACCAGTTGCCACCAGTTGCCGAGGATCAGCTCGCTCTGTGCCTCGGCCAGCATGGTTCCCCAGCTGACCTGATCGACGGCCACGCCGAGGCCCAGGTAGCTCAGGATCACCTCGGCTTTGATGAAGCCGACGACCTGGATCGACAACTGCACCAGCACCACGTGGCTGACATTGGGCAGGATGTGGCGGAAGATGCGCGATGCGTTGCTGGCGCCGATCGCCTCGGCGGCGCGCACGTATTCGCGCACCGCGTGTTTCAGAAATTCGCCGCGCACCAGTCTGTAGATGCCGGTCCAGCCGGTCAGGCCGAGAATCACGACGATGCTCCAGATGCCTTTCGGCACGATCGCGTCGGCGCGGTTCAGTACCGCGGCAAAGGTGAAGATGAGCAGGATGCCCGGGATCGACGTGAAGACGTTGTAGATCCATTCGAGCAGGTCGCCGACCTTGCCGCCGTAGAAGCCGCCGAGTGCGCCGAGCACCGTCCCGATCAGGGTTGCAGCCAAGGCTGCCAACACGCCGACCATGATCGAGATTTCGGCGCCCTTCACCGCCTTGGACAACACGTCGCGGCCGAGCCGGTCGGCCCCGAACAGCAGCGTTTCGGCCTTGACGGTCTCGACGGTACGGAACTTGGCGGTGGCCGCTTCCCACTCGGCATAACGCGGCGCCAGTGGATCGACATCGGAGATGTCGACGTTCGGGCCCTTCGGGACCGGAATCGCGGTCGATGTCGACGCGTCGCGCGGGCCGACGAAGTTCGGTGGTGCGTTCGGCACGCCGACCTCTGTCTGCCAGTTGCCGGCCACCAAGCCCAAGCCCGCGGCGACCACCAGCAAGCCGAATGCGGCGACGATGAACAGCGACGCCATGCCGACCCGGTCGGTGCGAAAGCGTTTCCACGCGGCTCCCCAGACGCCGGGCGATGACGTGCGAGTGGCGGCAGGCAGCGCTGCGGGCATGACGGCGCTCATTTGAGGACCACCCGTGGATCGGCCAGTTTGTAGAGGACATCGGTCAGCAGGTTGACCGTCATCGTGATCACCGCGATGTAGATCGTCACGGCCTGGATCACCGGGTAGTCGCTGCGGTTGACGGCCAGCAGCACCTCGCGGCCTAGGCCCGGGATCGAGAAGAACACCTCGATCAGGAACGAGCCGACGAAGATGCCCGGCAGTGCGACCGCCACGTTGGTCAGGATCGGAATCATCGCGTTGCGCAACACGTGTTTCAGCAAGATGGTCTTCTCGGTCAGCCCTTTCGCGCGTGCGGTGCGCACGTAGTCCTGGCCGATCTCGTCGAGAAAGAAGCTGCGGTACAGCCGGGTCTGCGGCGCCAGCGCAACCAGCGTGACGACCATCACCGGCAACACCGAGTAAACGCTCAGGTTGGTCCAGAAACTGTTGCTCCAGCCTTGCACTGGAAACCAGCCGAGCTGGAACGCGAACACGTACTGGAACACGATCACGTAGACCAGCAGCGAGATCGACAGCGCCACCGTGCTGATGATCATGATGCTGCGATCGGTGAGTGTGCCGCGCCGGTACGCGACCAGCAGCGCCAACGGAATGGCCAGCACCACTTCGAGGATCAGGATCGGGATCATCACCGTCAGCGTGGCCGGCAGCCGGCTGGCAAACAGCGTCGCGACAGATTCATTGGTCGCCCAGCTCTTGCCCCACTCGAAGGTGACGATCTGCTTGAAGAAGATCGCCAACTGCTGCCAGACCGGGAGGTTCAGGCCGAGCTGATCGCGGATCGACTCGATCTGCTCAGGGTTGGCATTCAGGCCACCGAGAATCTCGGCGGGGTCGCCACCGAAATATTTGAACAGGAAAAATACCAGCAGCACGACGCCGATCAAGGTCGGAATCATTTGCCACAGGCGCCGGATCAGATAGGCGGCCATCTTTGTTGCTCACTCGGATTGGGTGGGGTTCAACGCGTCAGCGTGCTTGTGGCGGCGGGTCGCGAGGATCGATTTTCAAGTCGGAGAGTCTAGGACACTGTTTGGCGTAAAGCGCGGAGTTCCCCCGCGTTTGCCCAGGGAAGCAACGACAAGCATTCAATGCCAAGCAAGCTCAGGGCCGGTTCAAGCCGGGTCATGCAAATGCCCCGCCGATTGTTTCAAGGCAACGCCCTAAACTTCGGGGCTGCGGAAGTCCGCGATCAGGCGCCGAGACCACGCCAGTCGCGCACGGTTTTTACTGTTCGCCCCACGAGGAATCGAATCGATGTCTGCTGTTTTCCTGTGGCGCCGCGGCGCGGCCGCTGTGCTGGCCCTCAGCTTCGCCGCGATCGCTTCTGCGCAGCCCGACAAAGCGTCGGCCGGATCCGCCCCGAAAGTCTTGCGGTATGCGTTTCCGGTTGCCGAGACCGGCTTCGATCCGGCGCAGCTATCGGACCTGTATTCGCGCACCCTGACCGCCGGCATCTTCGAGACGCCGCTCGCTTTCGACTATCTGGCGCGGCCATTCAAGATGAAGCCGTTGACTGCCGAGGCGCTGCCGGAAATCAACGGCAATTTCACGCAGTTCACCTTCCGCATCCGCCGCGGCGTCTATTTCGCCGACGATCCAGCATTCAAGGGTGAGCGGCACGAGTTGACCGCGAACGACTACGTCTACTCGATCAAGCGACATTACGATCCGAAGTGGAAGAGCCCGAATCTGTACCGACTCGAGAACGCGAAGCTGCTGGGCTTGAGCGAATTGCGCAAGAAGGCGCTCGACGCGAAGGCGCCGTTCCCCTACGACACGCCTGTCGAAGGCGTCAAGGCGATCGACCGCTATACCTTGCAGTTCAATCTGGCCGAACCGTCACCGCGGTTCCACCAGGAGTTGATGACCGACAGTTCGTCATTCGGCGCAATGGCGCGAGCGGTGGTCGAGTTCTACGGCGACAAGATCATGGAGCACCCGGTGGGCACCGGGCCGTTCAAGCTCAGCGAATGGCGGCGCAGCTCGCGCATCGTGCTGGTCAGGAATCCGGCCTTTCGCGAAACGTTCTACGACGCCGAAGCGCCCGCTGACGATCCGCGCTCGCAAGCCATTGCCGCCAAACTGAAAGGCCGCCGCATCCCGATGCTCGATCGTGTCGAGGTTTCGATCATCGAAGAGACCCAACCGCGCTGGCTGAGTTTCCTGAATGGCCAGAGCGATTTCCTCGAACGCTTGCCGGCCGAGTTTGCCGAGATCGCGATCCCGAACAACGAGCTGGCGCCGAATCTGAAGAAACAGGGCGTCGTGATGGACCGGGGGCCGTTGGTCGACGCGACACTGGCCTCGCTTTTCAACCATGAGAATCCGGTCGTCGGCGGCTATACGCCGGACAAGGTGGCGCTGCGCCGCGCCATCGCGCTGGCTTACAACAGCCCCGACGAGATTCGGCTGATTCGCAAGAACCAGGCGGTGCCGGCGCAGACTGCGATCGCACCGTTGACATTCGGCTATCAGCCGGATCTGAAAACTTCGATGAGCGACTACGACCCGGCGCGTGCCAAGGCCTTGCTCGATCTGTTCGGCTATGTGGACCGCAACGGCGACGGCTGGCGTGATCTGCCGGACGGTTCACCGCTGTTGCTCGAGATGGCGACCCAGCCCGATCAGCTGAGCCGGCAGTCGGTCGAGCTGTGGGACAAAAGCATGAAGGCCATCGGCATCCGGATGACCTTCAAAGCCGCCAAGTGGCCAGAGAACCTGAAGGCCTCGCGCGCTGGCAAGCTGATGATGTGGGGCGTGGCGTGGGCGGCCAGCAGCCCGGACGGCGACACCTTCCTGGCGCTGGCCTACGGGCCGAACAAAGGGCAGGCCAACCATTCACGCTTCGACTTGCCGGCCTTCAACGAGCTGTACATCAAGCAGAACAAGATGCCCGACGGCCCCGAACGCGAGCAGGTGATGGAGGAGGCCAGCAAACTGATGGTGGCCTATGTGCCCTACAAGATCAGCAGTCATCGCATCGCGACCGATCTGATGCACCCGTGGGTGGTCGGCTATCGGCGCAACCCGTTCATCCGCGAATTCTGGAAATACCTGGACATCGACACCGAGGTGCAGCGCCTGGCCCAGCCGTGATGCAAGCCCGGCGGCTCGCCGCCTGGTCGTTGCTGCTCGGCCTCTCGTTGGCCGCGACAGCGCCGATTGCAATTGCGAAACCGGATGCCCAAGTGACGGCGAACGCGCAGCCCAAGGTCTTGCGATACGCCTTTCCGGCCGCCGAAACCGGCTTCGATCCGGCGCAGATCAGCGATCTGTATTCGCGCACCGTGGTCGCGCACATCTTCGATGGCCTGTACAAATACGACTACCTGGCGCGGCCCTACAAGGTGGTTCCGAATGTTGCCGCGGCGCTGCCCGAGGTCGGCGACGACTTCAAGACCTGGACCGTGCGGATCAAACCAGGCATTGTGTTTGCCGACGATCCGGCGTTCAAGGGCAAGGCGCGCGAACTGGTTGCCGAAGATTTCGTATACAGCTTCAAGCGCTTCTTCGATCCGATCAACAAAAGCCCCGCGCACGCTGCGTTCAAGGAGCTCGGTGTGCTTGGCATCGACGCACTGCGCGAGCAGGCGCTGAGCAGCAAGAAGGGCTTCGACTACGACCGGCCGATCGCAGGCCTGCGTGCAATCGACCGCTACACCCTGCAGTTCAAGCTCGCCAAACCGCGGCCACGGCTGTTGTTCGCGCTGGCCGAAGGCAATGTGTTCGCGGCTGTGGCGCGCGAAGTGGTCGAAGCCTATGGCGATCGCACCATGGCGCACCCTGTGGGCAGCGGTCCGTTTCGCCTGACCGAATGGCGGCGCAGCTCGCGCATCGTGCTGGAGCGCAACCCGAACTTTCGTGAACTGTTCTACGACGCACAACCGAATGCAGACGATGCCGAAGGCCATGCGATGCTGGCACGCTTCAAGGGCCGCCGCTTGCCGATGCTCGATCGGGTCGAGGTTGCCATCATCGACGAAAACCAGCCGCGCTGGCTGTCGTTCCTCAACGAAGAATTCGACTTGTCGTCCAGCGTCCCGCTGGAGTTTGCCAACAGCGCCGCACCGAATGGCCGGCTGGCTCCAAACCTGCAAAGGCGCGGGATCCAGATGTCGCGCGTACTGAACCCTGACCGCACGCTCTATTACTTCAACATGGAGGATCCGCTGGTGGGTGGCCATTCGGCGGCGAAGGTGGCGCTGCGCCGCGCGATCAGTCTGGCGTCCGACGTCGGCCGCGAGATTGAAATCGTGCGCCGCGGCCAGGCGATCCCGGCGCAATCGATCGTCGCTCCCGGCAACTGGGGATACGATCCCGACTACAAGACGGAGAACAGCGATTTCGACCTGCCGCGCGCCAAGGCGCTGCTCGAGATGTTCGGCTACCGCGATCGTGACGGCGACGGCTGGCGCGAACTGCCGGATGGCGGTCCGCTCGTGATTCAGTATGCGAGCCAGCCCGATGCGATCTCGCGCGCTTTCGATCAGGTCTGGAAAAGCAACATGGATGCGCTGGGTGTGCGGTTGGAAATTCGCGCAGCGCAGTGGCCCGAGCAGTTGAAGGCGGCGCGCGCGGGGCAGCTGATGATCTGGCAACTCGGCTACAGCGCGACCTCGCCTGATGTACAACCCGGGCTCGAACTGCTGTATGGGCCGGCATCGGGTGGGCAGAATCTGGGCCGCTTCAGGCACCCGCGCTTCGACGCGATTTTCGAGGCGATGCAGGCCCTGCCCGACGGACCCCAACGGCTGGCGCTGCTGCGTGAAGCGCAGCGCATCGTCGTGGCCTACATGCCGCAAAAGTACAACGTGCACCGTATCGTCACCGACCTCGCCCACCCGTGGGTGATCGGCTACCGCCGACCGTTGTTCGGCACCCAGTTCTGGCAATACGTCGATGTGGAAAATCGATCAGCGCAGGCGGTGCGGTGAGCGGCCGATCGATAGCATTGCCTACTGGCAGCGCTGTCAATGTTTTCTGCGCGTTCCAGGCCGCTCGGTTCAAGATGGCCGGTCACTTTGAAACTTGGCTTTGGGGTACACCTGAGGCCTCAATCGTGAAGGATTCGACATGAACGAAAAAATGCCTGCGGGCTCGAAATTTCCGGACATGAGTTGGGACGCCGTTGCCGGCAACCGGGTCAATCCACTGGAAACCGAAGGCTGGCGCTTGCTGATCGTCTACCGCGGCAAACATTGCCCGTTGTGCAAGAAGTACCTGACGACGCTGAACGACATGCTCGGCGACTTTGAATCGGCAGGAATCAAGGTGATGGTCGTCTCCGCGGATCCGCAAGAAAAGGCGGCCGCCCAGGTCGAAGAGAACCACTGGAAGTTTCCGGTTGCCTACGGCATGACGCCCGACCAGATGCGCCAGCTCGGCCTGTATATCTCCGACCCTCGATCGGCCGACGAAACCGATCGACCTTTCGCGGAGCCGGCCGTTTTCGGCATCAATCCAAAGAACGAGGTTCAGATCGTCGACATTTCGAACGCGCCGTTCGCCAGGCCCGATCTGAAGTCGCTGCTGGACGGCATGAAGTTCGTGATCAGCAAGGATTACCCGATCCGCGGTCGCGCCTGAGGGAATGCGCGCGTCGAGGCTATGATGGCCAAGAGGCGCGATAACGTGTAGCGGCATTCCTGGCGGACGCCGTAAAGTAGCCGTTGAGAAGCCCTGACAATTCCCGCCCGATGTCTCTGCCGACGCCCCAGATCCTCCACTACGCTGCGTGGCTCGAGCGCGAGCGCGGCCTGTGCTTCGATGCGACCAGTTCCGAAGGCTATGACGCTTTCTGGCGCTGGTCGGTCGACGATCTTGAAGCCTTCTGGGGCTCGATCTGGGACTACTTCGAGGTTGAGTCGCCAACGCCCTACAGCGCCGTGCTCGCCGATGCTGCAATGCCCGGCGCTCGCTGGTTCAGCGGTGCGCAGGTCAACTATGCGCAACAGGTATTCCGCCACGCCGACGCGGCTGATGCCGCCGGTCATCCGGCGATCGTTTTCCAGAACGAGACCATGCAGCAGCGCGGCGAGCTGCTGGAAATCAGCTGGCCCGAACTGCGGTGTCAGGTGGCTTCGCTGGCCGCGCACCTGCGCCGGCTCGGCATCGTGCCGGGCGACCGGGTCTGCGCATTCATGCCCAATACACCGCAAACTGCTGTCGCCTTCCTCGCGGTGGCCAGCGTGGGTGCGGTGTGGTCGGTTTGCTCGCCAGACATGGGGCCGGTTGCGGTGCTCGACCGCTTCCGGCAAATCGAGCCCAAATTGCTGGTCGCTTGCGACGGCTACGTCTATGGCGGCGTCACACACGACCGCCGACCGCTGTTGCGCCAACTGGCTGACGAATTGCCGAGCCTGCGACACCTCGTTGTGTGGCGCTATCTCGGCCTGCCGGAGGCCGACGACCAACTGGTTGGCGAAGGGCGCGAACTGCATGATTTTGCGACGCTGACGGCCGACCAGGCCACGCTTGAACCCATCTGGGTGCCGTTCGACCATCCCTTGTGGGTGGTTTATTCGAGCGGAACCACCGGCCTGCCGAAGGCCATCGTGCACGGCCACGGGGGCGTGATCGTCGAGGCGCTGAAGATGGGCGTACTGCACAACGATCTCGGCGCCAGTGTCGACACCGCCGACCGTTTTCACTGGTATTGCGCCACCAGCTGGATCATGTGGAACTGCCAGATCAACGGGCTGCTCGGCGGCACCACCATCTGCCTGTTCGACGGCAGCCCGGCCGGCAAGCAGGGCACGGCCGATTGGTCGACCTTGTGGCGCTTCGTCGGTGATGCCGGTGTCACCTTCTTTGGCGCTGGCGCGGCTTTTTTCGCCAGTTGTCTGAAGGCCGAGGTCGAACCCGCGAAGCACACCGATCTGTCGAGGCTGCGTGCCGTCGGGTCGACCGGGTCACCGCTGGCGATCGATTGTTACCGCTGGATATGGGCGCAGCTGCCGAAGGTCGACGGGCGCGACATCTGGTTGACGGCGATCGCTGGGGGCACTGATTTCGCCGGTGCCTTCGTCGCCGGGCTGCCGACGCTGCCGTCGATCGAAGGTGAAATGCAATGCCGCTGCCTCGGCGCAGCGGTCGAGGCGTGGAATGACGAGGGTCGGCCGCTGGTCGACGAGGTCGGTGAGCTGGTCTGCGTCAAGCCGATTCCGTCGATGCCGCTGTACTTCTGGAACGATCCCGATAACGCTCGTTATCTGAGCAGCTATTTCGAGATGTGGCCCGGCATCTGGCGGCATGGTGACTGGATCCGCATCACGCCGCGTGGTGGTTCGATCATCTACGGTCGCAGTGATGCAACGATCAACCGCCACGGCATCCGAATGGGCACGGCCGAGTTGTACCGAGCCGTCGAGGTGTTGCCGGAGGTACTCGACAGCCTGGTCGTCGATCTGGAATACCTCGGCCGCGAAAGCTGGATGCCGTTGTTCGTCGTGTTGCGAGACGGTACGAGCCTCGATGCCACGCTGACGCGCCGGCTGAAAGACGCCATCAAGAACGCCTTGTCGGCGCGCCATGTGCCCAACGAAATCTTCCAGGTCGAATCAATTCCTCGCACACTCAGCGGCAAGAAAATGGAGCTGCCAGTCAAGAAGCTGCTGATGGGAACGCCGGCGGATCAGGTGTTCAAACGTGATGCGATGGCCAATGCCCAGGCCGTCGACTGGTTCGTCGATCTGGCGCGCCGCCGCGCGGCTGGTGCAGACTCGACCCGATGAATGAACTCCTGACCACCAGCCAGATCCTGGGGTTGATCGCCGCAGCGGTGGTCGGCTTCTGGATCGTCGGTGCGTACAACCGCCTGGTGCGCCTGCGCACATCGATCAACGAGGCGTTCGCCGCAGTGGATGCACAGGTCCGGCAGCGCCATGAATTGCTCGACGCCTGGACCACCGCGCTGCGCAATGTGTTCGACGATTCAGCGCAGATCGACGCCGTCGCAGCCGCTGCGGCTCACCTGCTGCAGACGGCCGAAGTGGCGCGCCAGCGGCCGAGCGCGGGAGCTGCGGTGGGCAACCTGGGTTTGGCGGACAGCGCGCTGGTCACGGCCCGCGGCAAGCTTGCTGCGGCTTTGCCAGCACATGTCAACCAGCCCTCGTTGAGTGAAAGCGCGAGCAACTTGTCGGGTCTCGGCGACAAAATCCTGGCGGTTGATTCGACGCTGGCATTTGCGCGCCAGCAGTTCAATGCCACCGTCGAGGTCTACAACGCGGCGCTGTCACAGTTTCCGACCACGCTGTTGGCCGGCCTGTTCGGCTTCCAGGCGGCCGGGACGTTCTGACAGGACACAAGGGTCGCCCTACCCCTGCCCGATCACCGCCGCGCTCGCGACGAGCTCGTTGAACAAGGCCATCGATGCCGAGCCCGGCAGTGAAAACGGATCGAGTACCGCGGTTTCGGAATATTTGATCAACTGTGCCGGGTTCAGTCGATTCAGGTTGACCTGACCCATGGCCCAGCCTTCGAAGCGGCGTTCCCCGATCTCTTCGAAGCTGAGCAGGCAGACCTCATGGTGCCGCTGGTCCGTCGCAATCCGGTTGTACAGCTGGCTGACCTGCGAGCGCCCGCCTTCCAGCACCTGCAGGAACACGCCGCCCGACAGGCACAACACGCCGGTCACGCCGAGGCGCGGGTTGTTGGTCTTCGATTTCTTCAGGATCGCAACCAGTTCGTCGTGCCCCAATGGGTCGGCGGCACGGCTTGCATACATCAAGCGGACAAGCATTACAACTCCTTGCGTTGGGCTCAATTCTTTTGGCTGAGAAGCGACAGGAACTCGCGGCGCAGGTTGGCGTCTTTCAGGAAGGCGCCGCGCATCACGCTGTTCGTCATCTTCGACTCGTTGTCCTTGACGCCGCGCCACTGCATGCAGAAGTGGTCAGCCTCCATCACGAGCGCCAGGCCATCGGGTTTGACGCGATCCTGCAATTCGTCGGCCAGCATCGTGACCGCCTCTTCCTGGATTTGCGGCCGCCCCATGATCCATTCGCAGATGCGTGAATATTTCGACAGCCCGATCAGGTTCGAGTGTTCGTTCGGCAGGATGCCGACCCAGACTCGCCCCATCACCGGGCACAGGTGGTGCGAACAGGCGCTGCGCACCGTGATCGGGCCGACGATCATCAGTTCGTTGAGGCGGGAGACGTTGGGAAACTCGGTGACCTCGGGGATCGGCACGTAGCGGCCGCGGAACACCTCGGTCAGGAACATCTTGGCGACGCGTTTGGCCGTGTCGTGGGTGTTGTGGTCGCTGTCGGTGTCGATCACCAGCGCCTCCAGCACCTCCTGCATCTTGGCCTGCACTTCGCTGCGCAGTTCGTCGATCTCGCCGTCGGCGATGAAGCCGGAGATGTTGTCGTTGGCGTGGTAGCGGCAGTCGGCGGCCTGCAGCCGGTAACGGATGCGTTGCGAAGCGCTGAGCTGCGACAACTCTTCTTCGCTGCGAAAGATCTTGGGAGCGCTGGGTGTGGACATGAACCGTCTGCGTCGTCAGGTGGCCGACAGGGTAACTCAGTGGCCGCCTTTCCGGCATGTCCCTCAACCTGCCCGTAGACTTCGCCCGGTGAATCCTTCGCTGCCGCTGGCCACGCTGCTCGGCCATGCCGCCGACGCGGTGCAGGCCGTGCGGGCCGGCCAATCGCTCAACGAGGCCTTGGCACGCTGCCCTGACGCGGCCCGGCCCGGCACGCAGGCCCTGAGCTTCGAGGTGCTGCGCAAGCTCGGCACAGCCACTGCGCTACGTGCCCAACTGGTCAAGAAGACGCCCAAGCCACCAATCGACAGCCTGTTGCTGGCCGCGCTGGCGCTGCTGTTGCCCCCGCCGGAGGCCACCGATGCCGGCGCCTCGGACGGGACCGACGCCCCGTCCTATGCACCCCATACCGTCGTCGATCAGGCGGTGCAGGCGATCCGCAAACGCCATTCCGGCAGTGCCGGCTTCGCCAACGCGGTGTTGCGGCGCTTCGTGCGCGAGCGCGAGGTCCTTCTCGCATCCCTGGCCGGCGATGCGGTGGCGCAGTTCAACCATCCGCAATGGTGGATCGATCGGCTGCGAGCCGATTGGCCGGGCCATTGGAGAGCCATCCTGGCGGCCGACAACCGGCGTGCGCCGATGGTGTTGCGCATAAACCAGCAACGCGGCAGCGTCGACGACTATCTGACGCGACTGACGCAGGCGGGTTTGCCCGCGCAGGCGCTGGCCCTGCCCGCAGCGGTCGAAACTGAAGAAACCGTCGGAGCCACCAACGTGGGACCCGCCTCGGCCGTGGTTCTGCAACGCCCGGTACCGGTGAACCGCCTGCCTGGATTCGATGCCGGCGACGTATCGGTGCAGGATGCGGCCGCCCAGTTGGCGGCCCAGCTGTTGTTGGCCGACAGCCCCGACCTGCCTCGGCTGCCGAACGGCGCCCTCATCCTCGATGCCTGCGCGGCACCCGGCGGCAAGACCGCCCATCTGCTCGAGATGTCGGCCGCCGGCGCTTGCGATGTTCTCGCCCTCGACCGCGATGTGCAGCGCCTGCGTCGTGTCGACGACACGCTGTTGCGCCTCGGCCTGCAGGCACGCACGCTGGCGGCCGATGCGGCGCGACCGGCCGAATGGTGGGATGGCCGCAAGTTCGACGCGATCCTGCTCGACGCGCCCTGCAGCGCCTCCGGAATCGTGCGCCGACATCCCGATATCCGCTGGTTGCGCCGCGCCACCGACATCGACGCGCTGGCGCTGACCCAGGCCGGGCTGCTCGACGCCTTGTGGCCGTTATTGAAAACGGGTGGCCGTCTGCTGTTTTGCACCTGTTCGGTCTTCAAGGCCGAGGGCGAGGCGCAAATCGACGCATTTTTACAACGCCAGCCCGACGCCGACCCGGTTCTGCGGCCGCCTTCGCCGGGGCACTTGCTGCCACTGGCTGACAATCCGCAGAACCGGGGCTTGCCCTGCACCCCGCAAAGCGACTTCTTCTTCTACAGCCTGCTGGCCAAACGCTGAACGCCTTCCCGCCACCCTTAGCACCGATGCGATGGACCCCCTCGACAATCGGCCCGATTGCTGTGTGCGCATTGCGGGAATGGTGTGCGTCGGTCTTGTTGCTGCTGGCCTTTGCTTCGGCCTGGCTGCCTGCAGCGGCGACGGCCCAAACCACGCCCGAAGTGCAAAGCTTCGAGGTGACGCGGGGCGATGAGGGTGTCCTGGTCGCTTTCTCGCTGAATTTCGAGTTGCCGCGGGCGGTCGAGGAAGCCGCGTACAAGGGCGTGCCGCTTTACTTCGTTGCTCAGGTTGAATTGGTCCGTGAGCGCTGGTACTGGCGCGACAAACGAATCAGCCTGGCCGAACGCACCTGGCGCCTGGCTTTTCAGCCGCTGAGCCGCAAATTCAGGGTCAGCTTCGGCGGCCTGAACCAGAGTTACGACAGCCTGGCCGACGCGTTGGTTGCGGTGCGCCGCGTCTCCAGTTGGCGCATTGCCGATGCCGGCGCGGTCGACGATGGCGGCGGCCACTATCTGGAGTTCAGTTATCGCCTCGATACCAGCCTGTTGCCTCGCCCGTTGCAGATTGGCCTCGGTGGCCAGGCCGACTGGAATCTGCGGGTAGAGAAATACCTTCGCGTCGACTGATCACGTGATGTCGCCATGACCAAAGCCACGCGCTGGGGCTGGATCGTTTCTCTAGTCGCGATGACCGGCGCCGCTCTGGTGCTGGCGTTCATGCTGACCCTGGCCACCAACAACCGGGCCGCCTACGAACGTCACTACGTCTGGCTGTTCTGGGTCAACGTGGTGGTGGCCTCACTGCTGGTGCTGGTGATCGGCATTGCCGCCGTGCGACTGCTGGTGCGGGTGTGGCGCGGCAAGTTCGGCAGCCGGTTGCTGCTGAAACTGGCCGCCATCTTCGCGCTGGTCGGCGTGGTGCCAGGGGTGCTGGTCTACACCGTCAGCTACCAGTTTGTGTCGCGCAGCATCGAGAGCTGGTTCGATGTCAGGGTCGAAGGCGCGCTGGATGCCGGCCTGAACCTCGGACGGGGCACGATCGATGCGCAGGTCAACGATCTGGCTGAAAAAACCCGGCTCGCCGCCGAGCGACTCGGCGAGAACACCGCCGGCCCGCCGTCGCTGGCGCTGGAGCGCCTGCGCGAACAGTTGTCGCTGCAGGAAGTCTCGATTGTCGGATCGAACGGTCAGATCCTGCTGAATGCCGGCAGCACCGGCAACTCGCTGGCGCCGGAGCGACCGTCCCCCGCGCTGCTGCGGCAGGCCAAACTGGCGCGCGTGGCCAGTCAGCTGGAGGGGCTGGACGATGACGGCAACGCCTTGAACGGCGCAGCAAGTGGCGAAGGCGGCAAGGCCGCACCGGCCGCACCGGCGCGAATCCGCGCGCTGGCCTACATCCAGTCGACCAGTTTCGATTTCACGCAGCAAGAGCGCTATCTTTACGTCAGCCAGGTATTGCCGAGCCTGCTGACTGCCAATGCGCTGGCGGTGCAATCGGCCTATCGCGAGTATCAGCAGCGCGCGCTGGCGCGTGACGGCCTGCGCAAGATGTACATCGGGACGCTGACGCTGACGCTGATTCTGGCCGTTTTCGGCGCGCTGCTGCTGGCGGTGATGTTGGCGCGCCAGCTGGCGGAGCCGCTGTTGCTGCTGGCGCAAGGCATGCGCCAGGTTGCCAAGGGTGACCTCAGCACCAAGCCGGTACTCGGCTCGTGTGACGAGTTGAGCGGGTTGACGCGGTC